>CAZNTS010000118.1:0-7084 GCA_964576045.1 uncultured Nitrospiraceae bacterium
GAGCCCTGCTCTCTTGAATCTCATGAAATGGATGGCCGATTACTACCTGGCCCCTGAAGGTGCGGTACTCAAGTCCATGGCTTTTATTGACTACTTCAACCAGCCGGGAAAGAAAGTTCACAAAACGAATCTGTGCGCACCGGAAGGCGCTAAGGACATCCCCGCACTACCGCAGATTTCTCCAGACCATCTCTCGCCGGTCATTGCTTCGCTTTCAGCGAATAAGTATGCAACGTACCTCTTGCATGAACAATCGCTTCGGCACGAGATCTCATCACTGCTGGAGATCCTCAGAGGTATATGCAACATCATCATACTCGTGCCGGAAATTACGCACATCAGGGTGCTCTCGCCCATCCTTAAGGATTTTTTACGAGACAGATTGACAATCCTGCACGGGGGTCTATCAAAAGGCCAGCGGAGAAACACACTTTATCGAATATTGTCCGGGGACTCGGATATCGTCATAGGGACAAGGATCGCCGTTTTTGCGCCTCTGCAGCGGGTCTCGCTCCTCTGTGTCTTAGAGGAACAGAACCGGGCATACAAGAATCTCGAAGGCGTCCGCTACCACGGACGAGATGTGGCGGTAATGCGCGGCTATCTCGGAAAGTCCACGGTTGCCCTCTTTTCTGCTGCGCCCTCCCTTGAGTCTTTCCATAATACAGTAAAAGGAAAGTACACTCTTCTCCCGCAAGAGGGCCACGCACAACGACCGAGGATCGAAGTCATACCGATGAAGAGCACGAAAAAGATGACACCTTATCTTTCCCTAAGGTCAATCCAGGCCGCCTCAAACACGCTCAAGAATGGAGAAAATCTGCTTTTTCTCATTAACAGAAAAGGCTACTCCCTGATAGAATGCGCTGAGTGCAACAATATTCTTATGTGCCCCGATTGCGGTATACCCCTTATCTACCACAAGATCAAATTTTTACTAAAGTGTCATTACTGCCCATACACGTCAAGCGTACCGGAAGCCTGCCCAAGATGCAGAAGTCTTAAACTCGATACAGTCGGAGCAGGCACACAGAGAATTGCCGCTGATCTCCAGGCGTACCTCAAAAAAAAGCCGCTTAGATTCGACGGCGACGCCTTCAAGGATGAACCGGGATTGCGCGATCGTGCAAGTGCCTTGCTGGGGCACGATGTTGTCGTGGCAACGAGGGCTGTGTCAGGAAGACTTTCCCTTCAGGGAACGTACGGTCTCTGTGTTTTCCTGAATCCGGATATCGGTCTTCATCTCCCGGACTTCAGGTCTTCGGAACTCCTTTTCCAGGAGATCATCGGCGTCTCTGAACATGTAAGATATGACGGACTAATAATAATCCAGACTAAAATGCCTGAGCACCATGTCTTCAGATTCATAACAGGCTATCGTTTCAAGGATTTCTTCACCAGTGAACTATCGGTAAGAAAGTCCCTTGCATATCCGCCGTTTTCTCGACTGATTGTTTTAAAGGCATCTTCACTAACGGACCTGACCGCTTTCTTCATGAAAGCTCTTTCACATCTTGACGATACGATTGAGATGGTAGGTCCGTTGCACACACGGGTGAAAGGTACCCACGTCTGGAAGGTTCTGCTGAAGTCCGCTGCAAAGGAAAGGCTCGGGGCCTGTACAAAGAAAGTTATCGATGCCCTCAGAAAAGAAAAACGACTGCGTATAATGGTAGATGTAGACCCTATATCAGTCTAGGGTATCTCTTCGTACTGAGTATTTCCTTCGCACGCGCAATATCGCGCATGATACTGTCATGGAGCATCTTTACGTCCCGGAACCTCTTTTCATCCCGTATGCGGTCTACAAAGTTAACCCGGAGATTCTCCCCGAGGATGTTTTCAGAAACATCAAACAAGTGTACTTCATAGCTTACCGACTGTTCCCCGAATGTGGGGTTTCTACCTATGTTGATAACGCCGTCCAGAACCCTCTCCTTAAGGCAGGCTTTAACGGCGTAAACCCCCTCCTTCGGGACAAGCTCGTTATTCGTCTCTATGTTGGCGGTAGGCACACCGAGCATGCTTCCTCCTCTGCCAGCTCCCTTTACTACCATTCCTTCTATCATATAGGGCCTTCCCAGGAGCCACGATGATTCGCAGACCCTGCCCCTGGCGATGAGACTTCTGATCCTGCTGCTGCTCGCAACTTCTCCGTAAAGTCTTGCATACCTGATAACCCTGAACGAAAATCCGTACTTCCTGCTCTTTCGTCTCAGGAGCGAGGTGCCGCCCTTTTTCCCTCTACCGAAGGAATAGTTGTGCCCGACAATCACTTCCTTGGCCCCGATCCTGTCAACGATCACATTCCTGATAAAGTCATCCGGCGTCATGTTTGCGAACTCCCTGTCAAAATGAAGCGAGAGGAACACGTCGATTCCGAAGAACTCCATGAGTCGCGCTTTCTCAGCAAAAGGAGTCAATATTCTCACTCCTCTTTCCGGCGCTATGATTTTCAGCGGATGGGGATCGAAGGTGACTGCCATTGCAGTCCCTCCGGCAGCCTCAGCACTTTCTGTAACATTCGCAAATATCTTCTGATGTCCGATGTGTACCCCGTCGAAATTTCCGATGGTTAGGACAACATGGCGGTACTTCTCCGTAAGATTCTCTATTCCATTGATAATCACCATTTCTTTAAGCAAAAAATATTACTCAGCGAACTAAAGTCAGCCCACTCTTCTGTCAGCAATCCTTCATCCTCAATTCGGCAAGGAGCTTCTCATAAATCATCCTTACCTGTCTTTCTGTTTCAGCCTTGGTGCCGCTGTTATCTATAGTAAAATCAGCCAAATGGACCTTCTCATTGATAGGCATCTGCGCAGAGAGTCTCTTCATCGCATCCTCCCTGGTCACACCTTTCCCTGCAAGGCGTTCAAAAGCGATGCTTTCGTCCGTATATACCGTAATCTTCCTGGAGAACCTTTTGGCGTATCCCGTTTCGAAAAGGAGCGGGACCTCAACGATCACAATCTCGTGATCGGATTCTCCTTTGAGGATGCCTTCCAAAAATGACTCTATCTTTTCGAAAACAAGCGGATGCAGAACCCTCTCAAGTAATTCTCTCTTCTCGCTGTCGGCGAAAATGGCAGCTGCAAGGGACGCCCTGTCAAGTTCGCCGTCTTCACAAAACACCCTTTTCCCGAAGGAATCTTTAACCTTTCGGAGCACTGCGCTGTCTCTCAGGAGAACGTCCACTATCTGGTCCACATCGAGACTGACCGCTCCCATATCGCTGAACATTTTCAGCACGGTGCTCTTGCCCATCCCGAAGTTTCCTGTAAGCCCGACAACCAGCACGCGATATTATACCTGATAAAGCCTAAAAGAAAACGTATGATTTGACCCCGTCCCGGACAATCAGTTACACTATTTTTGTAACCTGGAGAGGAGGTGTTTGCCATGCCGGTGTATGAATACGAGTGCGAATCGTGTGGCACGCATCACGAAATTATGCAGAAATATACGGACATGCCCCTTGCCAAATGTCCGGCGTGCGGTGGACATGTAAGGAAACTCGTTTCAAACACGTCCTTCGTTCTCAAGGGCAGTGGTTGGTACAAGACCGATTATGCGTCTGGCAGCAGTGGTGCAGATGTCAAGGCCGGAAAAAGCAACGGTAAAAAAAATGACAAGAAATCCGAGCCGAAGCCTGAACAAAAAACGGAGAGCTCTTCCAAAACGCAGTGAATGCTCCGCACGTCCATGTTCCCTACCCCATGGTGGGGGAGTATCTTCCCTTTATTAGAAAGCACGCCCTGAATCTTGAAATATATTTCTCTTCTGCTGTGTTGGATGCTCTTGATCCGACGGACATCCTTAAGTTGATCGGGAATCTTGAACACCATCCTTCCATATCGATTCATGCGCCATTTATGGACATGTCCCCTGGCGCAGTTGATTCGAAGATAAGGACGGTCACATTCGAGAGGTTCTCCAGTGTGATGGAAATCGCACGAACCATCCTCCCCAAGGTTGTAGTGTTTCATTCGGGCTACGAGAAATGGAAGTATGCACACCGCGTGGATATATGGTTGGAAGCAAGCCTTCTCACATGGAAACCAATAGTAGAAGAGGCCGCCGTTATAGGAACTAGGATCGCTATTGAAAACATCTTTGAAGACGAACCTTCTAACCTGCTTTCCTTGGCGCAGGAGCTAAGTTCGGAACACTTCGGGATATGCTTTGACACAGGTCATTGCAATCTCTTCTCGACGGTGCCGCTCGGGATTTGGCTGGAAAGCCTCAGTGAACATATTTTTGAACTCCACCTTCACGACAATAACAAGAGCTTCGACCAGCATCTTCCTATAGGCGACGGCACATTTGATTTCAGGACGCTTTTCTCACACGTAGGAAAGAAAGAGTGCCTTTATACCGTCGAGGCCAGAAGTCCCGAGAACGTTATGAAAAGCATTGAAAGGCTGAAGGAATATCTAGAGCTTTCCCCACTGGTTTCTAAGCGCAAATCCCCTTAACTTCACCTTGCCATGTCCCCTGTGCTGGATCATCACCTTGTGAGACTCACCCATGCCTTCGGGAAGAATCAGACCCTTGATCTTCGCGATCTCAAAGGGATCTGAAATGTCGCTGTAAAGTTCAATGACTTCGTCGATACCGAGCGAGACAAGATAGGCGCCCTGGCCACAAAACCCTCCAGCCTTCAGACCTCTCTCCTCGCCCCATCGCTTCAGGGAAGAGAAATTCACATGTGCGGTGATGTCCTGCTCGCCGATATTTAGGTAAGGGTTTGCGTTAACTTGATGCCGATAATAACAGAGCATCGTCCCTCTGTTCCTCTCCTCGCTGTAATAGTCCCATGCGGGATACCCGTAATCTACAGTGACAACAAACCCTTCCTTCAATTTTTCGCTCACCTTAGCGATCCAGCCCCTGACCTTCAAATTCACCTCCGTCCTGTAACCTTCTGGAAGTTCTATCCCAAGTTCTGTGAAATACTCGCGGACCTCCTGTCCACATGGTATTTTCATCTCAACAAGTTCTTCTTCCCTCGCGGATACAAAAATCTCGTGCAGCGTATCGTTTTTTTCGACCATCTTTACCGGGAAAGCGTCCAGCAGTTCGTTCGAAAGAAAGCACCCGGTGACTGGCACTAGATCGCTCAGACTGGAGACCCAAGTCACCTTGGAGAGAAATTGAGAAAGTAACTCGTGCTGTTCTTTCTTGAATCCGGCCCCGGGCTCAACAATAGTGTATTCAAGAGAGTCGAAGAACCCTGAACTGTGAGGTCCAAACTGCAAACTTGCAACATATTGCAGCATGTCCCTTGCGAGGTATCCCATACCGGCCCCGAGCTCAACTATCCGGAATGTTTCGGGAAAGCCCAACGCCATCCACATCTCTTCCATCTGGCGTCCAAGCATCGCTCCGAATATCCGATGAAGGTGAGGGCTTGTGTAAAAGTCCCCCTCCCTTCCTATTGCAGCTAAATCTTTGGTGTAGTAGCCGAGGCCAGGATAATAGAGGGCCATCTCCATGAACGCCTCAAAGCTTATGGGACCCTCTCTCTTTATCCTTTCAATGATTATTTCTTTGAGGGGAGACATGACGGTACCAGATTACTCACTGAGCGAATTCCATATGTACATAAGCAGGCAAGATTTGAGTGAAGTCAGAGATCTTTCGGTAACTGATCTCCCCTTATCCCAAGCATCCGGTCAAGTGCCAGTTTGGCGGGAACCCTAATCTCCTCTGGAACCTTCACAATATTCTTCATATCTTTCAGCGCCCACAGGACACTGTTAAGAGTAGTCTTCTTCATGTTCGGGCATACCATGTCCTTTCTCAAGGGATGAAAAACCTTATCCGGATTCTCCTTTTTCAGCCGGTGCATAAGTCCAACCTCAGTGCCGACAATAAACTCCGATTGTGAGGAGGTCTTCGCAAACCTAAGCATCCCCGACGTGCTTGTCACATGATCCGCTAGCGCCAGAACCTCAGGCCTGCACTCTGGATGAGCCATGAGCATTGCAGCAGGATATTCCATCCGCGCCCGAAGGACATCTGCCTTTGTGACCCTGTCATGAACATGGCAGAATCCGTCCCATGCAATCACCTTTTTGCCAGTGTTCTTCTGGGCCCACATGGACAGATTCCGGTCCGGTACACAGATTACGGTACTACCTGGAAGGGACTCGACCACTCCAGCCACGTTAGAGGATGTGCAGCAGATATCGCTCTCGGCCTTAACCTCCGCGGTAGTATTTACATATGCCACCACGGGAACACCCGGGTGACGCGCCTTAATATCCCTCAGAGTAAAATCGCGTGGAAACAGGAACTCTGGCTGATTTTCATAACCAGGGAATGCCCTCTCGACCTCTCTAGGCGAGCTCACCTTGATCATGTCAGCCATTGGGCAGTTCGCATCCATCTCCGGAAGAAGCACAACCTTTTCAGGCGAAAGGATCGATGCACTCTCAGCCATAAAATTCACGCCACAGAAAACGATAACCTCACACTTGATGGTCGCCGCGGTCTTTGAAAGCTCAAGGGAATCTCCTATAAAATCCGCAATATCCTGCACTTCGTGACGCTGATAGTTGTGCGCAAGGATTATTGCTCGCTTCTCAACTTTGAGCTTCAGAATTGCGTCCAAAACGTCTTCGGAATAGGGCATCTAGAACCGCGGATTGCTCCTGTAAGCAGGGGAATTAGTGAAAAGAATTGAGCCGTCATCTGCGGAGATCTTATAAATCGCCTCGGATTTGGAGACAATAGAAGTGACCCCGGGCGATAAAGGCAACAGGGTCTTCCCGTTGTAAAGTGAAAGGACCTTTTTCACATAGTGTTTCGTTTCCGTGATTTGGGGCACAGAGCCTGCCTTTTCCACTGCTTTGGGACCCGCGTTATAAGCTGCAAGGGCAAGCGTGAGATCACCCTTGAATTTTTCGATAAGGTACTTCAAGTATCTGGAGCCTCCATCGATGTTCTCTTCGGGATCAAAAGGGTTACGGACGTCAAGATCGTTTGCTGTAGTGGGCATCAACTGCATCAGTCCCATGGCGCCCTTTCTCGAAACTGCACGGGGATTGCCATTGGATTCGGTCTTGATGACCGCATG
>CAZNTS010000119.1:0-6624 GCA_964576045.1 uncultured Nitrospiraceae bacterium
AATGGAAAATAGCGACCAGACGCTCCACGAGATTAGATAGCCTTTATCCTCTTGAGCGCGCCGAGGAAGTTCTCCACCAACATGGGGTTGAAATCCTTTCCCGCCCCTTCTTCTATTAGGGTCACCGTAGAAGCGATTTCCATTGCTGTCCGGTAAGGCCTTTCGGTCCTCAGTGCATCGAAAAAGTCCGCAATTGCAACCAGTTGGCTCACAATGTGCTGTTTTTTCCCGCGCCTCCTCGTATCCGGATATCCGCTCCCATTGAATTTCATATGGTGTTCAAAAGCCGAGATGAGGGAAAGTCCCGGAACGTCTTGGAGTGTCGAGAGATACTTTGCTCCATGGACCGGGTGTTTCTTTATCTCATTCCATTCGTCTACCTCAAGCCTTGCCTCTTTTTCAAGGACATTTTTCGAAACAAACATCTTCCCGACGTCATGCAGTAGGCCGGCGAGACCGATGTCGTGAAGGCTTCCCCCTTTCACACCGAGGGACTCAGCCTGGAATATGGTGAGCACTGAGACGTTCGTCGCGTGTACGTAAGTATACTCGCTGTAAGACTTCACCGGGCTGATAACGCGAAGGACATTCGTTTCCCTCTTCAATGTAGAGACAAAGTTGATCACTGCATCCTCAAGACTCACCATATCGAGCCTGCGGAATTTGGCAAGCCCCTGGTAGCTTTCCCTTACCTTCGCAATATTCTCACTCATCACAGAACTTACGTCGGCCCCTTCAGCGCCGAATCTGACCTCAACCATACCCACAGAAATGTGCGGACTGGACTGGATTTTTTTTGCAGACGCCATCCCGGAGATGAACTTCCTGAGTTCCTCCTGATCCAAACCCTTGCGGATAATAATCTTTTCGATGCCTTTTTTTCTCAGCCTTCTGCTGAAATTGTGAATGTGAGCAACATTATCCGGAAGAGGAAGATCACGGAAGACGAGACTGTCCCCCAAAAGCGTGAGGGTTAGCGTGTCTTCAGTAAAAAGTCCCTGGATCACCTCAAGGGCTTTTTCAGCCAACTCACTGATCAGGGGGTGCTCCAGGGAGTGCAGCGAGCAATTTGAAATACCCGCGACAATATGTGATATTAACTCAGTTATCTTTTCCTGAGACATCTGTGCTCCCACCGTCCTTCAGCCTTTGTTCGCAAACTAACCTGATCTCTTTATTCTTTGAGCTGAGCCCCGCCTCCAACAGAGGCCTCACTAGGCTAAGCGGGTAATTCCGAAGGCTTTTGAATATCTCAACCCTAAGTTCCTCAATAGTGTTCCTGAAAAGAAAACTTTTCGCCCGGCAAAGCCGCGCAAGCGTATTAACCGCCCTGGTGTCCGCTATTTCACCAAGGGCCCTCACAACAGGGATTTTGTAATACCACTCGCTGCCGAACATGTCCCGCTGCTCGAGGATATTGACGAGGTACGGTACCGCTTCTTTTACCTTGTAGGTACCCGCAAGCCTTATAGCCACGTCCCGTAATTCCGGATCCTTTGACTGAAGGTATACCCTGATATAGGAAAAGTTGCCTGGTACGTTGAAATGGAGCAGAGTCTTCACCGCTTCCATCGCTATCCTTTTGTCAGGATGTTTTGAGAAAGGTTTGACATGTTTCACATATTTCTCGCCGCCGCACTCCCTCAAAAGATAGATCATGTTCCTCACCACATACCACCGTTCATCGTTCAGTCTTCTCAGAGCCTCAGGGATCACATCGCTCCTGAAACCGCTGAGCACGGAGAGGAGAAATTTCCTCACGGTAGGGTCCGGCTCCGCCGCAAGGGCGTCCAGCATGGGCTCGTTCAGATACCGCTTCAGGACACGTGCAAGCCTCATTACTCCATCCCTGTCATGCCTTCCCCATATCTTGAAAGCATCTATAAGTTTTGCAATGGACGCCTCCGCTTGGAAAAAATACTCGATCATTGCGGCAGCCTCAGCCCTGAATCTGCCTGTCAGGCTATGGGAATAGAGTGTATTGTAGATACCCGATATCTCTTCGAACCTGCCCGTATCCAGAAAGTCGTTCACGAGTGTGGATAGTTTTGTAAGAAGCGAGAGGTACTCTTCCCTGCTCATGGAGTCCCAATCCAGAAGTTCGAGCATGACCTCGGAGACGAACCCTTCCACCACCTCTTCACTGCATTCTTTTTCCACTTCGTCAGCCGCAGCTGTTCTCGGCGTTTCTACGCCCCTGAGCATATGTTCCAGCTCAGCTTGATATTTATCGGCAACAAAGGTCTTAAACTTGTCCTCAGCGAATAGTTCGATTACTTGCTCGTCAATTTCGACATCATCCACAATCGCTTTGTTATTCGCCAGAAGATCGAAAAAGCCACTACCCTTTCTTGCCTCAGCGAGCTTATCGATGATATTTCTCAGACTCTCTGGTATGAGCGAGGAATGTTCCCTGAAGACTTTCATCACTCTTTCGATGTCATCCTGTGTGAGATCGTTGAGAACCCTTTCCGCCTCACCGATTTCTAGAGACTTAGAGCTGAAAGCTCTTTTGAGGAACTGCTGTTTGAGCTCAGGACTAAGGTTTTCCACCATCGAAACAAATCTGGCGAACACCTCCCCCTTAATCCCTAAGCCCTCTTTTCGCCTCAGATAGGAGGTGATAACCCTGTCATATGTTTTCTCTGGTGCGTCCTCAGGCATATGGTTACAGATAAGACCTGCCATCTCTTCCGGCGGCACCGTAAGAATCACCCTTTCCGCCTCTGCGTCGGCAAGCCTTCCCTCAATGAGACCATATATGTAATCGTCCCATATGTTTGTTCTCGGCCCACCCTCTCGCAGAGAGTCCTCGACAAACCCGAAATGTGAGATGTCCAGGGGTGACAGGCTGATATGTTTGAGGCCTTTCCCCCGGGCCTCCTCCATCAGTTCCTTCCCGCTCAAAAGGCTCTTGGATGTAATCATCTCGTGCAACCAGAAAAGCTCATCTATATCAAGTCCGGCGAAAAAGGTGATGGCAGCTATTCCTTTGCGGTGGACGCTTAGGGCAAACTCCCTGTAAACGGGATTTTTCCTCTCCAGGGTGTATTCATCCACTACCAGCGTATCCTTTGCGATACCGATCGTTATGCTGCTCCTGAGTTCTAAGAGCCGTTTGAGAAACTCGAAGGCCTTTTCTAAAGACTCCCTGGTTATCGGATGTTCACGCGGGTAGAGACTGACGCTCCTCCTAGATATGTTAAGCTCGATAACCGCATCGGAAAGAAGCTTTGCATCGATTGGAAGTTTTTCTCGTTTTTTTTCTTCCATGACTAACCAGTGGGTTAAACGTTCACCGGGCTCCTCAAACACTCTCGCCTCTTATATAATACTATAACGACGATGAAAGCGCTTCCTCGCAGAGCGGCTAAATCCGGCCGCAGTATTACGGGAAGCCCATGGTGCCTATGACCGCCAAACTGGATGATTTCATTAAGGACCCTTTGGTCCTGGAAGAGTTGATACATCCGCGCACCAAACTCATCATGGTTCTGGGGGGCTCCGATTCTGGCAAAACAACCCTTATTGAGTGTCTTGCCGATTTCCTTTCGAGGCAGGGGGCTCTGGGCATTATCGACCTTGATATGGGTCAGTCTCATATAGGTCCCCCAACGACTATCGCATGGGGAAAAATTGAAGAAAGATTCAGAGGATGGTCAAGAGTCGTGGAGAATGATTTTTATTTCACGGGCACCACAACCCCTTTCGGTAGCCTGCTGACTTCGGTGGTCGGCGCCGCGCTGATCACGTACAGCGCGCGCGCTTCCTGCAGGAAAGTTGTGGCAGACACTACCGGGCTGATCGCCGAACCAGCGGGCCGCATCCTGAAACATTACAAGATCGATCTGCTCCATCCTGACGTGCTCATCTCATTGGAACGCTCATGCGAACTTGAGCACATCCTCGGTCCTTTCATGACCATAAAGCGGCCGAAGATTTTCAGGCTCACCGTTCCTGAGAGGGTCAAAGCCAAAACCGTCGTGAAAAGGGGGCGTTACCGCTTTGAGAAGATGAAGTCATATTTAGCCGGTTCCCGCCTGGTCGAAGTTCAAGCAGACAAGACGGGGGTCAGACTCACATGGGGACCGTCACCACGCAGCCTAGCAGGCCTCAAAAACAGGGTCGTATCTTTCAGGGATGAGAGGAACAGGGACGTAGCTCTCGGAATTATTGAAAGAACGAGATTAAAAGAGAAAGCACTTTTGATACGCACGCCGCTGAGCGCTGGCACCCGCTTCTCTACCATCGTCGTAGGGAGAGCCGTGCTCGATATGGCCAATTCTTTGCTAATTAACAAGCGGTAACAATCCCCACGGTTTGCCGGAACCCATGTAAGGGCAGAAAGGTAGGGTGAGTGCCCTGCTCCTCAGCGAGAATGTCATGAGCCTCTTACAAAGCAACAGGAAATAACTATTACAAAATCCTCCTTTCCCTTTATCAGAAGGGGACATAAGAAATTCCCGCTTTGCCAAAGAGGGGTTTGAGGAGATTTTACAAGAATGTGAATTCCACATTCATATTCCCTAGCGGCTGAATTACAAAGCAGGCACTCTGCCGACAAAACCCCAGTCAACAATAACTCTCCCAGCCTATGCCTGATGTTATAATGGGTCATATGAACGTCGTGACAGCAAAAAAACTCACAAAGGATTATGATTCTTTCAGGGCTGTGGATGGCATAGACTTTGAACTTGTGAGAGGTGAGTTCTTTGGTTTTCTGGGGCCGAATGGCGCCGGAAAGACAACGGTAATGCGGGTCATCTACTGTTTTATGCCGCCTTCGTCGGGACAAGTGAGCGTATTTGATATGGACGTAGCCAAAGACGCCAGCAGGATAAAAGCAAGAATAGGGGTGATGCCGCAGGAAGACAATCTCGATCCCGACCTAAACGTAATCGAAAATCTGATCGTCTATGCGCGCTATTTCGACATCCCAAAGCGGGAAGCCCTCCGATCCGCCTCTGAACTCCTCAGTTTCGTCGAGCTCGAGGGTAAGGCAAGGACTAAGGTGGGCAATCTCTCGGGCGGTATGAAGCGAAGGCTTATTCTCGCGAGGGCACTGATAAACTACCCTGAGCTGCTGATCCTTGATGAGCCGACAACAGGCCTTGACCCTCATAGTCGGCATGCGGTCTGGGACAAACTGAAACAACTCAAGGAAAAGAACACAACCCTTGTCCTCACGACGCATTACATGGAAGAGGCGGAGAGACTCTGCGATAGGGTTGCCATAATGGATGCTGGTAAGATAGTGACCGTCGATACCCCCTCGACGCTCATGCGCATGCACGGCGGTAATCTTGAAGACGTTTATCTCAAACTGACAGGGAAAGACCTCATCATGTCATGATATCGGTGAACCTTAGGAGGGCCTTCAGGGTCTGGCAGAGGAATTTTACGGTGTATACTAAGCTTTATCTTTCGAGCTTGGCCCTGAACTTTGTCGAGCCCGTTCTTTATCTTGCAGCGCTCGGGCTCGGACTTGGTGCCTTTGTCAAAGCTATCAACGGCGTGCCTTACATCAAATTCATTGCTCCAGGGATTATAGCGTCTTCTTCGATGTTCGCCGCGATATATGAATGCACTTACGGTACATATGTGAGGATGACCTTTCAGAAGACCTTTGATGCCATTCTTGCGACACCGATAAATGTCGATGATCTCATCGCGGGCGAGTTGATGTGGGGAGCGACCAAGAGCGTGATCTACGGCACTATCATCATGATCGTCATATCGGCGTTCGGCTTGGTCGACTCGTCGTTTGTATTATTTATCATCCCCCTGCTCTTCGTCACCGGCCTGATCTTCGCTGAGATATCGGTAATATTCGTCGCTATCGTGCCGGGCATCGATTCCTTCAACTACTTCTATACGCTCTTGATGACTCCAATGTTCCTCTTTTCAGGAATCTTCTTTCCCCTCGATAACCTGCCGCCTTCTGTGTTGAAGGTCGCCTTCTTTACGCCCCTCTATCATCTGGTGAATATCTGCAGGTCGCTAGCTGCAGGAAGCCCCAGGGTCATCTGGGACATCGTCTGGGTTCTTGTCGTGGCAGTACTACTCGCGCCTTACCCCTTCCGGCTCATGCGTAGACGAATAGTGAAGTGATGCGAATGAGGCTTCTTCCTTCCTCTGAACCTGACACCTCACCTCGAAGCAATAATTTACGGACAAGCATCTCAAGGCCGAAAGCTCAAGAGGGTAATTACCAATCTCTACACAATTGCCCGCAATATCGAACCGGTCTTATTACTGCGTCCGCCGAGTCCTCGTCTCAGGAGTGTTCTTACAAGACTCTACCTCGGACAGATCAGATGTTTTTTAAGTAATCGTCTTCGCCTAATTCCAGCCCCTCGACGCGATCTACCGGTGCATCTCTATAAGAACGAGTGCCTAATTCCCGTGTTTACGCAAACGCTCAAGAACTTGTAAACACAATAAGAACCGCTCTTCCATTTTGATTGCATCCATAAATATGGCAAAGGTGCCTGTGCCTGATGTTAGACACCTTTTTTGTGCTGTTTAACAACACATATACTTATTTTGCCCTTCTGGAGGAGGTTGGTACATAAATAGAAAAACTTTCAAGTCGTTGTCTGGTTACATTACTTTATGTTCGAA
>CAZNTS010000120.1:0-9536 GCA_964576045.1 uncultured Nitrospiraceae bacterium
ACTTCACTGGATTGGGGGTATCTTTATTCAGGAAAACTGCAAGCTACTAAGCAGCGCTCAGATCTGTTTTTGGTACGTTGTTTTTGATATTGCCAAAAGATGCAGAATACTTTAAAATATATTAAATTCTATGCAGGAGGAGTAGCTTGAAAGAAGGAATTCACCCGGCGTATAAAGAAGCGAAGGTCGTGTGTGCCTGTGGAGAGACCTTCCAGACGAGGTCTACAAAGACGTTGATCCACGTGGATATTTGTTCAAAGTGTCATCCCTTCTTCACGGGCAAGCAGAAGATTATGGATGCAGAGGGAAGGGTACAGAAGTTTAAGAGAAAATACGCAAGCATAAAGAAGTAACGCTTTTGGTTTTAGGTCGTTAGTCTCGTGTTCCTTGACTAACGACTTTTTTTTGACAAAAACAGGTTGGAGAGCTAAAAGATAGATGAAGAATATCGGCGGGCAGGCGGTCATCGAAGGTGTAATGATGAAATCTCCCACTGGCTGGACGGTTGCCGTGAGGGATCAAAACGGGGCTATCCATGTAAAGAAGGAGGTGCTTGGAAAGCTTCCAAAGATCCTGGGGCTCCCTTTTGTGAGAGGGGTCGTGGGGCTTTACCACGCTTTTGCTATCGGTATCAAGGCCATAGAATTCTCCGCTGCAAAAGCATACAGCAGTGAAAGCGAAAGGCCATTGAGCCCTTTTGCTATTGCATCTACAATATTGGTTGCCGTTGGTTTAGGTATAGGCCTGTTCATATTCCTGCCGCTTTATCTTACAAAGTTGGCGGGGTTTCTGGTCAGCGAGGTATCCAGGAGTTCTTTTGTCTTTAATTTTACTGATGGCATTATAAGAGTCCTGATTTTCTTGGGATATGTTTTCGTCATTGGGCTCTGGAAGGAGATGCGGCGGATCTTCGAATATCACGGCGCCGAACACAAAGTGATACATGCCTATGAAGAAGGGAAGGCACTGGAGGTCGAGAACGTTAGGTCCTTCAGTCCATGCCATCCCCGATGTGGCACCAGCTTTCTCCTTATTGTGATGGTGATAAGCATACTCCTTTTTTCCTTTATTCCGCAGTCATGGCCCTTCTGGGGCAAGTTCTTGTCTAGGATTGTCCTGATACCGATGATTGCAGGGATTTCGTATGAGCTGTTGAGACTTTCTGCGAAAGCGAAAAGAAATGCATTCATTCAACTTCTTATCCTGCCCGGCTTGATGCTCCAGAAACTCACCACACGGGAACCGGATGACTCGCAGATAGAAGTGGCTATCATGGCGGTAAGAGAGGTGTTGGCATTAGAGGGAAAAGATGTTCGATAAGCTTAAGAACATAGAAGATAAGTATGAAGAATTAAACAGGTCCCTGACTAGCCCCGATGTGTATTCCAATCCTTCGCTCTATCAGAAATATTCTAAAGAGCGGGCTGATCTCCTCCCACTTGTGGAAAAGATAGGAGAGTACAGGAAGCTTGTCTCTGAAATAGAAGGCGCCGAGGAAATTCTCAGGAGCGGGGATGGGGACCTGAAAGAACTTGCCCAATCGGAGTTGGACAAACTAAGGGGGAGAAAACCAAAGATCGAGGAAGAGCTTAAGGTTATGCTTCTTCCTAGGGATCCCAGAGACGACAAGGGCGTTATCCTTGAGATAAGGGCCGGCACAGGGGGTGAGGAGGCTGCCCTGTTCGCCTCTAACCTGTTCAGGATGTACACAAAATATGCCGAATCAAGAAGGTGGAAGGTCGAGGTCATTGATTCAAATCCCACAGGGCTCGGGGGTCTCAAGGAGATGATTGCATCCATTGAAGGGAAGGGTGCCTATAGCAGACTGAAATACGAGAGCGGTGTTCACAGGGTCCAGAGGGTTCCCCTGACCGAGGGGTCTGGGAGGATTCATACCTCTGCTGCCACAGTAGCGGTTCTTCCTGAGGCTGAAGAGGTGGATATCAAAGTGGATGAGAAGGACCTCCGTATCGATACCTTCTGTGCATCAGGTCCGGGAGGACAGGGCGTAAATACTACGTACTCAGCTGTGAGGATTGTCCATATTCCGACGGGCATGATCGTTCAGTGCCAGGACGAGCGTTCCCAGATAAAGAATAAGGACAAGGCGATGAAAGTTCTACGTTCCAGGCTCTATGAACTAGAGATGGAGAAGCAGGAAAAAGAGCGTGCTTTAGCGAGGAAGACCCAGGTTGGCAGCGGCGACAGGAGTGAACGGATACGCACGTATAATTTTCCGCAGAATAGGGTGACAGACCACAGGATAGGGTTGACCCTCCACAAGCTCGAACAAGTGCTTGAGGGGAATATCGATGAGATTGTCGACTCCCTAACCACCCACTACCAGACTGAGAGGCTGAAGGAGCTGTAAGCGATGAAGGCCATTGACGAATTGAGGGAAATCTCTGCCGCTCTCAGGGGATGCGATATAAAGGAATTCTCCAGGGAAGCGGAGAGTATCATTACAAGCTGCACAGGCGTAGGACGGGTTGCTATTTACAGGGATAATCCAGTTCTCTCGGATATGGAACAGGAAGCAGTGATGAAAGCTCTGAAGAGAAGGATGCTGAAGGAGCCACTTCAGTATATCCTTGGCCATGTTGAGTTTTATGGACTGAAAATAAAAGTCGGACAGGGAGTCCTGATTCCAAGACCCGAGTCGGAATTGATTGTGGAAGAAGTAATAAGGGCTGTTAAAAGTCGGCGGTCAATAGCCGAAAGTGGGAATTTCCCGGGGGTAAGTGGGTTGTCTGACCCCGGAGCGTCAGGAAACTGGATGCCAAAGATTCTCGACCTATGCACTGGGAGCGGGTGTCTGGCCCTCGCTGTTGGGAGAGAGTTCGGGGATTCTAGAGTTAGTGCAGTTGACTTTTCCGAGAAGACATTGGACTACGCAAGGGAGAATGCGGAAGCAAATGGGATTAAGAATGTCATTTTCTTGAAAGGCGATCTTTTTGACCCTGTAAAGGAAGAGGGATTTGATATTATCGTTTCGAACCCACCCTACATCAAAAGGGCGTCTATCATGAGCCTTTCCCCGGAGATCAGGGAGTGGGAGCCACTTGAGGCACTGGACGGGGGTGAGGACGGCCTGGAGTTCTACAGAAGGATATTGTCATGTGCGGCAGAACATCTCGATGAGCATGGATTCTTGATCTTTGAGCTGGGATATGGCGCAGCCCGGGAGGTGGTGGAAATTGCTAAAAAATCAGGGTTCAGGCCGGTATCAGTAATCAAGGATTACTCAGGCATTGAACGTGTTCTAAGTCTGGTTCTTTCTTAAATTCCTCCCTTCTTGCTCATAGATTTATTTAATTTTCTCATACTAAAATCTTGACTTTTGAGAGCTTCTCTATTAACATACCCTGAATTCGGCCTTGGAGGATTGAATGCAAGAAGAATCCCTGTTGATGGATATCATAGTCAATCCGCACGTGGTGCCCCATTACGTTTCTTATGCGATCCTCGCATCCATTCTGCTTGTAGCAGTTTCCCTTGCTGTTCGCGGTTCCCTTGCGCTTGTCCCAAGGGGTACTCAGAACTTTCTGGAAGTGATGGTAGAGTCCCTCCTTCGGCTGGCGGAAGACAATATAGGCCATAACTGGGGCAAACACTTCTTCCCCCTTATCGGTACCATAGGCCTCTATATCTTGGTCTGCAATTTTATGGGTCTTATTCCTGGATTTACCGCACCCACAAGTAATATCAACGCTACAGCTTCGATGGCAGTGCCTGTTTTCCTTGCGACCCACTACTACGGGATCAGGGTCCACGGTTTCAGTTATATCAACCATTTTCTAGGCCCCATTCGCTCCGTTGCCGCGCTTCCCTTGATGATCTTGATGTTCTTTGTCGAATTCATCGGACACATGGTGAGGCCGGTAACCCTCTCAGTGAGGCTCTTTGGCAACATGATTGCGAAACACATGATCCTCTTTGCACTTGGACTCCTCGCTCCGGTGATAGTCCCAGTGGCTATACTCGGGCTGGGTGTTTTGGTCAGTCTAATACAGGCATTTGTTTTTGTTCTTTTAACTTCCCTTTATCTTGCTGGTTCAGTTGAAGAGGCACATTAAGCAAATTATGAGGAAAGGAGGAATGACAATGAAAAGACTTGTGGCTGTAATGGTTCTCGCATTGGTGATGCTCTGGATGCTGGCTCCTCTGGCGTTTGCTGAAGAGGCGGCAGCAACAGCAGGCACAAGCGGGTCAAAAATATATTACTATGCCTTTGCTGCATTGGGCTGCGGCCTCGCCATTGGCCTTGCTGCTCTTGGTACTGGCATTGGCCAAGGTATCGGTCTGAGCAAGGCGTGTGAAGGTGTTGCGAGAAACCCGGGAGTGTCCGGCAAAATCACTACAACGCTCATCATCGGTCTTGCGATGATAGAGTCTCTTGCTATTTACGCATTGGTCGTGGTGCTGATCATTCTTTTCATGAATCCTTTCAAACTTTAATTCTCAATGCGAGGGGGCAGAGCATCTGCCCCCCTCATCTAATCTCAGGATACTGATAGCTTTTATTGACGGCCGACAATACTACTTGAGGTAGTCGTTAACCCTATGCGGCTCGAATCTCTCAGAATCTAAGATATTACTTATGAACTGGAAAACCGTGCTCCTCTGTTTAGTGGTGAGGTGGGGATAAAAGAGGGGATTCGCAACGACCACACCCCTAAAGGCATAAAAGAGCTGAACAACAGAACATATTTCTTTATCGCCTGACTGTTCTATATAGTCATCGTAAAAAAGCTTGAGGGCTTCGAGGTAAGTCCCTTTAACCATCCCATGGTATTTGATCGAGAAAAACATATAATTTATGGTAAGAGCGGTCACATCGTCAGCTGGCTCGCCCCACGGTCCCCGGCTTCTGTCTAAAAGTATAAAGTCTACAGGGCCGCTTTTTGTACGATCCTTTTTCTTCGTGGCTCTTAGTTCCCACTCTTCACTTCTGACTGCCCTGAACCATATGTTTCCGGGATGAAAATCTCCGTGGATCTGTGAAAGGCGGTGGCACTTCGGCTTTAGCCTATATACCCAGTCGACCGACTTCTTGATGATATCCTTCATTTTTTTGTCGGACAGAGTTCCTTCCGGGTACATATCAAGAACACCCATGAGACATTCGCCGTGTCCAACTGTATCTCTCAATTTCCTCCAGTAGAGGGTCTTCGAATCATTCTTTAGGCTATGGATATCGGCCAGGTATGATGACATGGCTTTAATCTTTCTGATATCTGAATTTTCGAGCCTGACTTTTCGGTGATATTCATGCAGATCCCGAAAATAGTCCTTTCCATCCCCTTTTTCCATCAAGAGGTAATACTCTTTCCCCCCGCCGATTGAGCGGATGTCGCCGTCTTCCATCTCGGCGAGTACGTCAATGGCCCTGACATGTCGGGGAAGGGTCCTGAACTCGTCAAGGTCTAGGAGAAAGACCGCAGCTCTGTCTGACGGATAATCATGCCCGAAACCCTCACTGGCTAGTGACTTTACCACATACGATTCCGAGCCCCCATCTGTTTTCAGCTCAGCGAGAAAACCCGAACCCTGCACGCCGGAGCCTAGTTTTCTTATCGTCACGCGGGTCACATTGCTAAACCTTCTCTTAAGATAGATTCTTAACGCGTTTTTATTGATCATAGCGGACGAAGGGTGCGGTCAGAGCTCACCAAAGTTTGCCCTGTACCTGTGATGAAAATCTTCGGGAGAGTAAGTGTGTTCCTGAGTACCGTACTTTTCCACTGCGTATGCGGCTGCAACGGCTCCCATCTTTGCTGCGGTAGTAATATCTTTGCCAGTAACTAAGCCCTTGAGCAGCCCCGCACGATAGGCGTCGCCAGCCCCTGTAGGATCAACCATATCGCGAATTTCGGCTGCAGGAACCTTCCTGTCGTCACCGTCAGAGCTGACAAGAGATCCCCTTTCTCCGAGGGTTGTGATGATCGTCCCTGTAAGAGACAGAAGATGGCTCTTGTTCATACCGGTCATCTTCATTATCATCTCTAGCTCATAATCATTGGAGATCAAAATCATCGAGCCCCTGATCCACTCTGTGAGGGCCTTTCCATCCCACCCGGTAAGGGATTGTCCAGGGTCGCAAATATATTGTATGCAACGACGCTTGCACTCATTCGCATAATCGATCATATCTTTCAGGTTTCCAGCTGCTATGAGACAAATTGAGTTATTGGGATCGATGCCACTGAAAGCGTATTCGGACGGATATTTCATAGCACCTGGGTTAAATCCTGTTATCTGATTGTCGGCTCTGTCCGTCGTGATAAATGCCCCGGCTGTGAATTCTTCGGCAATTACCTTGATGCCTTCCAGAAGGATGTTGTTCTTTTTCAGCCAGGCAAGGTAGCTATGATAGTCTTTGCCTATAGTTGCGAGGATTAGTGGCTTCTCATCAAGAAGGCTTAGAGAATATGCAATATTTCCAGCAGTGCCCCCGAATTTCTCGACCATCCCGTTTACCGTGAAACAGACATTCAGGATGTGGATTTTGTCGGGAAGGATGTGGTCGGAAAATCTGCCCGGAAAGTCCATGATTCTGTCATATGCCAAAGAACCCGATACGTAAATATTCATAGGGATCTCGATGAAAGGCCTATTGTTCCAGCGACTGGAGGTCGCTTTCTAGCGAGGCTTTTCTCTGAAGCAGCGCTCCCTTTTTTACCTGGATGTCTGAGAGTTCTTGCTGAAGCGGCGCCAGATCGGCATCAAGCTGCTTCAGCTGCAATGAGTTATATGTCAAGCGAACTCCTTTTCGGTCGTTGATCGCCTTTGTCACCCTAGCCTCATCGTCTTCCACTGATTGGAGATCGGAATTTGTCGATTCAAGTTCAGCCTTCAATGCGTTTATTCTCTCAGTCCTGTTTCCCGTATCGTCTGCGGGTGGCGGGGGGGTGGGAGCAGGTTCTCCCTGCCCTCCAGAAACGGCTGGCGAGCGAAAGTCCCGTTCAGGAGTTTCCGTACTTTCGATTTTCAATATGTCGCTTTCAGGTATTCCCATTGATCCGCCCCCGAAGAAAATAGTGATCTCGCCGTCTCTTTTTTCGTATGAACTGACTCCGGATATCACAGAACCATTTCTGAGGTGGATCGTATAAGCGGCGCTGGCAGGAAATGAAAGCAGGAGAATAAAAAGGAATGTAAAAACCCTCACCATTAGTGCCTCCTCAATTCCTTCAGGAGATTTTCAGCAACCTTTCTGTTCAAGCCCTTGACACTTGATATCTCATCGAGAGAAGCGTTCCGTATAGCATCTATACTACCAAAAAACCTCAAAAGTTCAAATCTTCTTTTCTTTCCGATTCCCGGGACCTTCTCAAGGGGTGATTCCATAAGCTTCTTGTCCATGAGTTTCCGGTGAAAACTTAGAGCGAACCTGTGTACTTCATCGCGAATTTTTTTCAGCAGGAGTGATCCGGGTGTCCTGTTCTCGAGGTCGATTGCTTCAGGCAAAAGCGTGAACGCACGGTCAGGGTCTTTTGCAATTGCAACGAGCATGGGAGGCTCACCGTCGCTGAGGGTTAACCCATTCGCCTCGATGACCTTCTTCGCTATATCCAGATGTCCTCTACCTCCGTCAATCACAATGAGATCCGGTATTTTATTACCCAGGTTTTTCAGGGTTCTTGTAATAAGTTCGCTCATCATGGAATAATCATCTACTCCAGGGACACCCCTTATCCTGACATGTCTGTACAAGTCTTTTTCGAATTGATTTTCCTTCCAGAAGATAAAAGCGCCCACTGATTCACTCCCTGACGTGGTAGACACGTCAAAGGCTCCGATACTTTGAGGCAAATGTGGCAGCTTAAGCCGTTTTTCAATTTCTTTCAAACTCTCATCGCTGGTGGCGTTCTTTTTGCTGTTAAAGGCCTGTTTGGCATTCTCATCTGCCATTTCCAGAAGTTCCAGTCTCTTGCCGCTCTTGGGGGTCATTATTAGGATTTTTCCATCCTTCCTCACTCTCAACCATGCCGAAAGGTTGAGGATATCATCAGGTCTTGATGCAACGATAATCTCATTGGGAGGTATGATTTCCCTCGCGTAAAAAAGCTCAATGAAGCTGTGAAGTGCTTCACCCCTTGGCAAGGTACCCGCCCCTGCCACGTAGAAATCTTTTGCGCCGACAAGGATGCCGTTTCTAACAAAGAAAACGTCGAATACCGCGTCGACGCCGTCGGAATAAAATCCTATCGCATCAAGGTCTCCTAACTCGGGAGCGACCACTCTTTGGGAATCCCACACACGTTTGATACGGCTTATTCTATCTCTTATTCTCGCAGCCTCCTCAAACTTGAGCTCCTCAGAAAGACGTGTCATTTTTCGCTCGAGATTCTGAAGGAGTTCACCTTTCTGCCCGGACAAGAATAGTCGTACTTCGTCCACCATCTTAAGGTAATCTGCCTTGGTGATTTTATTGCCACAGGGCGCAGGGCATCTACCGATCTGATGCTCAATACATGGCCTCAGTGGCTTGTCAAGCGTGTATTTGCATGATCTGATGGGGAAATTCCTACGTATGAAGGCGAGGGCATCCCACATGCTTTGTGCCGGGACATATGGACCAAAATAAAGGCTTCCGTCCTTCACTATCTTCCTGACCACCATTAATCTTGGCCATTCTTCTTTTACTGTTAGCTTTAGATATGGATAACTCTTGTCGTCCCTCAGCACCACGTTGTACTTTGGTCGGTATTGTTTTATAAGATTAGCCTCAAGGATCAGTGCTTCCAACTCATTTTCTGTCAAAATATAGGAAAAATTGGTAATAAGTTTTACCATGGAATACTTTCGGGGGTCCAAGGCATGCGGACTTCGAAAATAGGTTCTTAACCTGTTTCTGAGATTCTTGGCTTTTCCAACATAAAGGACGCTTTCTTTTGGACCATTGAGAATGTAGACTCCTGGTCTTCTCGGAGTTTGTGTTACCTTTGTTTCAAGATCTGTCATTCTATAAAATACAAGTATAAAGACAGGGGCGTCAATAGAACAAATAGTCAAGCCATTATCATTTTTAGGGACTTATTTAGAGAAATATGGCATAAAAATCAATTATTTTTGATTATTTCGGGATATCTACTCGTATGTTGTCATATTTTTCTATTGACTATATCTGAAAAAATGTTATGCTAGTATGAAAGCTATTTGATGATGGATTCTTTAAGCGTGACGGAGTGCACGTAAAGGATGTTGTTTTCTCTGCGGCACGTTTTGGTTAAGGCAAGCAGGTAGAAAGGCTTTAAAGTAAGGGAATCGGAACACAGTTGTAGTTATGCAGGCCCCAGTGTACAGTAAAGACGCCGGGGAGCCTAAGCAGCTGTCGAGATACCCACCTGTAGGGAGCTTCAAATAGCTTGGTAGCCGCAAGGTATTGCGGGGTGTTCTTTGAAAACTATAAAGTAGGTCACTGTCGATTTCGAGATTAGAGCAGAATCAAATGAGAGTTTGATCCTGGCTCAGAACGAACGCTGGCGGCGTGCCTAACACATGCAAGTCGAACGGGGTACATTGTTGTAGCA
>CAZNTS010000121.1:0-4216 GCA_964576045.1 uncultured Nitrospiraceae bacterium
GTAGCGCTACCACAGCCGGAGGTGTCTCAACTACGATAGGCGGCGGCAAGGCAACCCCGACCCCTACACTTACGCCCGCGTAACTATGTGAGGCAAATCCGGTCAGAACCAGAAACATGGCGCTAACCCCCAAGAAACCTAACTTCTGTGTTTTCATGGCATTATCCTCCTCTCTGTTCTATAGCTTTGGCTGCTCAGAAATTTGGGTCAACTTCTATCTTGTATAGAGCATAGTTCGTGCCAGCCGTTAGAGGCGGTCTAACACGTTGTCAGCGCTCAATCTTCATTTTTTCTTCATAATGTATGGGGCATTCTTAGGCGCTTTTGGTAAAGATGATTCCTATTTGGGGAATGCTAAGAGATCAACTGGTCCTAACCGCATCGGTAAATACAGCACGAGATCATTCGAACGGCACTAACGACGATTCGCATGCCGGAATCTCGCCGGCAACAACGGCGTCCTGTCAACATGTATAAGAAAGGCTGGGTATTCAGATATTTCTCCGGGAAAAGAGTTTGGTATCCTCAGGCGAAGGGAGATCCGGCCTCAATCACAGTTGCGATGTACAGCCCCGACAGCATGCTCTCTCGTCTTCAGAGCCCAGCACAAAGAACTGGCTATGCCTGTCCGTCTGCCAATCCAACAGCCTCTCCTTATGCGTACAATAGTCGTTCCCTTCCAGATGGAACTGGGCACTAAAGAGCTCCCTTGAATCGGAACAGAGACGTTAATATGACACCGCAATTTTTGTTGTATAATACTTTTTACTATGGGCTTCTGGGGCACAATAGCGAGGGATTACAAAGCCGTCTTCAGAAATGATCCTGCTGCGAGGAATCTGCTTGAGGTTGTTCTTGCCTATCCCGGTTTTCATGCAATATTCTTCCACCGCATCAACCATTTCCTCTGGGACCTTGGAATACCCGTAGTGCCTCGGTTGCTTTCACATGTGGCCAGATTCCTAACGGGGATCGAGATCCATCCCGCTGCAAAGATTGGTCCCGGTTTTTTCATAGATCACGGGATGGGCGTGGTGATAGGAGAGACTTCTGAGGTGGGCTCAGATTGTCTCCTGTACCAGGGGGTAACCTTAGGAGGAACTGGGAAAGAAAAAGGCAAACGCCATCCAACCATCGGCAACAATGTGGTGATAGGGACCGGGGCCAAGATCCTTGGTGCGATCACCATAGGCAATCGCACCAAGATAGGCGCCAACGCGGTAGTTCTTGATCCAGTGCCCGACGATGCGATCGTTGTGGGAGTTCCGGGCAAGATCATAAAGAAAAAGGTCGTAAGAATCATAGACGACGGGGCTGTCGAAAGTCTTGCGCGCGTGCACCTTCCCGATCCCATAGAGGAAAAATTCAGGGAAGTGGAAAGATATATTGTCGCACTCGAAAAGAGGCTGGAAGCGCTGGAGGGAAAGGGAGGAATAATGCGAGTTTATAACACACTGCACGGAAAAAAAGAAGAACTGGTCCCCATCATTCCAGGCAAAATTGGCATGTATGCATGCGGAGTGACCGTCTACGATCTCTGCCACATAGGCCATGCGAGGAGCGCCATAGTGTTCGACGTGATGCGAAGATACCTCTCCTTCAGGGGCCATTCTGTAATTTATATCAGGAACTTCACCGACATTGATGACAAGATAATAAACAGGGCAAGACAGGAGGGAATGCCGTGGGACCAAGTCGCAAAGAAATACACCGAAGAGTATTACAGGGACATGGATCGGCTCGGAGTGGGCAGGGCGGATGTCGAGCCGAAAGCCACTGAATATATTCCCGAGATCATAGAGATCGTTAAGGGCCTAGTTGAAAAGGGATATGGCTATGTGATTGATGGCGATGTTTATTTCGAAGTGAAAAAGTTTGCTGATTACGGGAAGCTCTCGAAGAGGGATGTTGATGACTTGCTCGCCGGGGCCCGTGTGGAAGTGGACGAGAGGAAAAAGAACCCCATGGACTTCGCCCTATGGAAGGCGTCAAAGGAAGGAGAGCCTTCCTGGAGCAGCCCCTGGGGCCCGGGAAGACCGGGATGGCACATTGAGTGCACCGCAATGTCCATAAAGCATCTGGGGGAGAGCTTTGACATACACGGTGGCGGAGCGGACCTCATCTTTCCGCACCACGAAAACGAGCTTGCGCAGTCCGAGGCGTTCACCGGGAAACCATTTGTAAAATACTGGATCCATAACGGATTTATAACCATCGATAAGGAGAAGATGTCTAAGTCACTCGGCAATTTCTTTACTATCAGGGAGATTCTCGACAGGTTCGATCCTGAGGTGGTGAGGTTCTTCCTCCTCTCGACCCATTACAGGAGTCCCATCGAGTTCTCGGATGAATCACTAAGAGAAGCAGAATCTTCCCTCGACAGATATTATTCCACAGTAGAGCGGATCGAGGATTTCTTCAAGGAATCACAGGCAAAGGATAAGCAAACAAAAGAAGAGAAGTCCTTGGAAGGCGTTGTCGCTCCATTCATGAGCAAGTTCCGGGATGCGATGGACGATGATTTTAACACAGCACTTGCCTTGGGCCATATCTTCGAACTGGTCAGGGAACTCAACAGATACTTGGACAGCAAACCTTCAGGGCAAAAGGCAAAGGACCTTCTCTCCGGGACAATGGACCTTTTGCGCCAGACCGGCGGCGTTCTCAATATTTTCAATAAACAGCCCGAAGAATGGAACGAAGCCCTGATGGAGACAAAGAAAATACCCTATGGCAAGGAAGATATCCTCAGAAAGATAAGACAGCGGCAGGAGGCGAGGGAACGGAAGGACTGGTCGGCGGCAGATGCCGTGAGGAAGGAGTTGGAAGAAAAGGGGATCATCCTCGAGGACAAGAAAACCGGCACCGTATGGAAGGTCAGGATCAACAGACAGGAATAACTTCCTTGTTCTCTCTGAGCTTGTGCACGAAAGAAACGTTTTACTTAAGTTCCATTGGTCTCTAAGGCAGTCCGCGCAGACCGTGTTTTATCTTGAAGAGATACTCCCTCTAAAAAGCAATTTTCAATTATCTAACTGCAAGGGCCGCGGCACTGGCCCTGTAAATGTTTTACAATATGATCTTCCTTCCCCTTGGGACAGCCGCTTACCGAATTATCAGCCCTTCAGTTCTGTCTCTGCTAGCTTTCCCCTCTCTTTCATCTGATCCACTAGTACTTCTTTCATAAGGATACACGCCTGGATCACCTTAAGATTCGATACGCTGTAATACATATTTATCCCTTCCCTCCGTGATCTGAGTATTCCCTTATGCCTCATTACCGCAAGATGCTGGGATACGTTTGCCTTCGGCACACCCAAGATATCGACGAGTTCGCTCACGGTCTTCTCTCCATCTTTAAGGGCGTTCAGTATCTCGATCCTCTTGGGGCTCGCAAGGGTCTTGCAGACCTCGGATTGAAGTTCATAGAGGGTCTTGTCTTTCCGCATTGCTTATTCTATGCATTATCCTTATCAAAGGTCAAGAACTTTCACTAATCTTTCTCTGCCTTTACATTTCAGTCCCGTTTGCGGTATCTTTTTAAGATGATTGATCTGCATACTCACACCATTTTCAGCGATGGCGCGCTTCTTCCTTACGAGCTGGTAAGAAGGGCCTTCGCAACAGGATACAGCGCAATTGCCATTACCGATCATGTAGACCCGTCCAATATCGATTTCGTTATCCCGAGAGTTGTGAAGGCCATTAAGCGACTGAAGGAGTTCGTTACCGTAGAGGTCATTCCCGGCGCGGAGATCACCCATTGCCCTCCGAAGATCATACCAGACCTAGTTAAAGAGGCAAGGTCTTTGGGAGCAAAAATCGTTGTAGTGCACGGAGAGACCGTGGTGGAGCCGGTCTCTGAAGGTACTAACAGAGCCGCGATCGAGGCAGGGGCCGATATCCTCGCGCACCCGGGCCTTATCAGCATGGAGGACATCCTTTTTGCGAAAGACAGGGGGGTTGTTCTGGAGATCACTTCACGAAAAGGCCATTCACTTTCCAACGGTTACGTTGCCAAAGAGGCGATCAAATTCGGACTCTCACTGGCGATTAACACGGACTGCCACGATCCCGGAGATTTGATCACAAAGGAAACTGCGAGAAAGATACTCTTTGCGGCGGGCATAGATGAGAATCGCATCGAGTCGGTCTTCGAGAGTTCACGTCTTCTAGTCGAGAAAGCAATGAGGAGGGATTAATGCCGAAAGTCATC
>CAZNTS010000122.1:0-12548 GCA_964576045.1 uncultured Nitrospiraceae bacterium
AAGGCGGCCCAGGAAGCTGCGAAAAAGGCCCAGGCAGCAGCAGAAAAGTCTTCAAAATCTTTTGAATTACTTCAGAAAAAATAGTATTTTCGCACACAGGCCCATTCGCACGAGGAATGGGCCTGTGGGTTACCTTCAAGACAATAAGACCTTTAAGGCGCCTTATTTGTTGCAGGATGCTTCACGTCCTAACTACTTAAGCTCCAGCACATCCTGCATGTCGTAAAGACCAGAGGGCTTGCCGTGAACCCAGATGGCAGCTTTCAAGGCACCCCGGGCAAATGCATCCCTGCTGGACGCCTTATGGGTAATCTCTATCCTCTCACCGAGTCCTCCGAATAATACGGTATGCTCACCTACGATGTCTCCAGCCCTCACAGTTTGGATCCCGATCTCATTTCTCGGTCTTTCACCGATCATTCCCTTCCTAGAATACACCGCCACTTTTTCGAGATCCCTCTGGAGCGCACCAGCGATCACCTGCGCCATCTTCAGAGCGGTACCGCTAGGGGCGTCCTTCTTCATTCTGTGGTGTGCCTCGATAATCTCAACATCATAGTCGTCGCCGAGCGTCCTTGCCACGTTCTCAAGGACCTTCAACAAAAGGTTCACTCCCAGACTCATATTTGATGCCATGACACAGGGAATGCTCTTTGAGATCACCCTTATCTCGGCGAGTTGGTCACCTGCAAAGCCTGTAGTGCCGATCACCATTGCCTTCTTCCTGGAAGACGCGACCCTGAGATTTTCGAGGGTCGAAACGGTGTGGGTGAAATCGATGACTACATCGGCACCATCAATGGCCTTCTCGACATTATCCAGGAGGGGGACAGATATTTCACCGATCCCGGTCAGGACACCGATATCTTTACCGATGTCTTTAAGGCCTTTCTTCTCGAATGCACCGGCGAGATTCAAGTACTCGTATTCCTGTGAAAGAGCGACAATCCTGCTCCCCATCCTTCCCATGGCTCAAGCCACAGCAATCCTTACCATGATGACCTCCTATTGGAAAAATAAAACCCTTAGAGAATGGCAATCAAGGGCCTCAAATATACATAAACAGCCCATTTTGTATCCTCGATGTTGAATCTCTTATTTCGTGCTCTTATCATTTGTTGAAGCGCCTTCTTCTGAGCCGGTTTCTTCTTTTCTCTCTTCCTTTTTTTCCCCTTCTATTATGTAGCCCTCGGAGGCCCATTTGCCGAGATCAATGAGTTTGCACCGCTCAGAACAAAACGGTCTCCAAGGGTTCTCCTTCCAAGTCGTCAACTGTCTGCACAGTGGACAAATAATCTTCATCGGAGGGTATTTTGAATCGTAACACTGTTATTTTTCAAGCCTTTGAGCAAGAGGTCGCAAACGAGGCCGTTGATAAGACCGGTGACAGTGCCTATCAATACAAGCACAGGGGTAATTATCAGGACTGGCTCGATTTTCTGGATGAAAAGCACATAGGCAAGAAAAAGCTGTGTCAGATTATGAAATAGAGCTCCCACCAGGCTCAGGCCCACTGGGCCGAACAGTCCCCGCGACAGATACGAAATGATTTCGACCGCAACCACGCTCGAAATCCCTCCCCCCATGCTCAGAATAAATCCAGGCCCGGGGAACGAGCCTGAGAAAAGGGAGGCGATTAATACCCGGATCAATGTCACCGTCATGGCTGCCCTAAAACCGAACAGGATGAAAGTGGTAAGACTTATGATGTTTGCAAGGCCTATCTTCATCCACGGGATCGGCATAGGGATGAGACTCTCGAAACCGTGAAGAGCGAGGGCGTATGCGGAAAGAAGGGCAATACGATGTTTATCCTGTAATTGCATCAACCCTTTTGTCCTTTTGTTCCCCACGACTTCCTACGATAACGGAGATCCTGTTGGGAAGACAGATAATGGCGCCGCTCTGTATCCAGCCTTGGGCCTCACAAAGTCTGTTTGGACAGGATGCATGGATAACCCTCACCATCCGACCCTTTATCTCGACAGTGAGGTGCCCGGCGGAGCTCTTTACTTCGATTGCCCTGTCGGCGTCTAGCGGATACCTGTAGCTTGGCTTTCCGTCCACCTCTATGATGACCTCTTCAGAGCGTGGCAGGACCTCTTTTACAAAGATGAAACCAAGCAGGGAGACGAGGAGAAGGAGTATGAGAAGTATCCTATCGCCTAGAGTTGTCCCGTTAATTGATTCTCGTAAACTCAACTGCTTCCTTCAGCCATGGAGCGATTTTTCCATCATTGATGAATCATTTCTTGTAATTTCCTGAGATAGATATTGCCATATCTTCGAGCTCTGTTGTACCCACTATTCTATCGTCCTTGCCGCCCCGCCAGGGGTTTTGCATCCCAAGCCTCCAGGGCTTTGCGTCAGGCTTTGTGCAGAAGGCGCGTATGTCTCCTGTAACAAGTCCCATATCCTGCGTTCAGGGCAATTGGTCACACTGAAAAGGCATCCTGTCCCTTCAGACGTAGAGCAGACTTATCTATCACTTCCAGTGTTTCAGGAGAGACCATTACCAGTCCTGATATACGTGTTTCTGCTGAATACGGATAGTTCGGTCTTGTCGGAAAAAATTGAGCAGGACACCCAGTTTTCTGATCTCCCAGAGGGCCTTTTGGATCGCACTGTTTGCCTGTATCTCCGAGTCGGCGTCTACTGTGATAGTTGACAGCAGATCCAAGCAAGTCAGGGTCTTTTTGTAAATACTCTCCCAGTTGAATGATCAAGAAGGAAAGACAATAAAAATCCAGAGGCAAGCGGCAAGAAGTAAGAAGGCCTGCCTTTAATTTGGAACATGGAACGTGAAACGTTGAATGGTGCACAGTGAATTGTGATGACTTATCACTCAACTTGTCTTTCATGCTACCCTGGCTACCCCTGCAGTGAGTTTGTGTCTAAGAAAACTTCCTGTATAGGAGTCAGTGTTCAGGCAAATATCTTCCGGGGTTCCAGTGGCTACAAGCCTTCCGCCCTTATCCCCACCTTCCGGACCGAGGTCGATAAGGTAATCGGCGGATTTTATCACGTCCAGATTATGCTCTATAACTATGACAGTATTGCCCCTGTCAACCAAGCTATTTAGCACGTCGAGGAGCTTCTGGATGTCGATGAAGTGGAGACCTGTGGTGGGCTCGTCCAGTATATAGAGAGTATTGCCCGACGACCTCTTTGCCAACTCCTTGGAGAGGCGCAGCCTCTGGGCTTCGCCACCTGAAAGTGTGGGCGCTGGCTGTCCCAGCTGAAGATATCCTAGACCTACGTCCTCCAGTATCTCGAGTTTCTGCTTTATCACCGGGATAGCATCGAAAAATTCCAGCGCCTCCGACACGGTCATCGAAAGCACCTCCGAGATGTCCCGATTCCTGTATCTTACGTTTAAGGTCTCCCTGTTATACCTCCTGCCTTTGCAGGTATCACACTGCACGTACGCGTCTGGCAGGAAATGCATCACAACTTTCAGAAGTCCGCCTCCGTGACATTTCTCACACCTGCCGCCGGAGACATTGAAACTGAAGCGTGAGGCGGAAAACCCTCTCATCTTTGATTCCAGAACCTGTGCGAATAGATCTCTTATTGGGCCGAATGCTCCTGAGTAAGTAGCCGGGTTGGATCTCGGGGTCCGTCCTAGAGGGGATTGATCGACGCAGATGACATTATCCAACTTTTCAGCCCCTATGATGGCCTGGTGCCTTCCGGGAGTCATGACGCTGGCGTGCAGTGTTTTCATTAATGCTCTGTAGAGGATATCGATGATGAGAGTGCTCTTGCCCGATCCAGAGACACCCGTCACGCATGTGAATGTCCGGAGGGGAATGTCTACATCTACGTTGATGAGATTATGCTCCGTGGCTTTCCTAACCCCTATATACCCGGCAGGCTTTCTTCTCCTCTTCGGCAACGGTATGCTGAGATCTCCGTTCAGGTATTTTCCAGTAAGCGAGTTTTTGTCGGACTGGATCTCGGAGGGTTTTCCCTGTGCCACTATCCAGCCCCCTCTGGCTCCCGCACCGGGACCTATATCAATTACGTGGTCTGCCCATCGTATCGTCTCTTCGTCGTGTTCCACGATGATGACGGTGTTGCCCATGTCCCTGACAGAAGAGAGACTCTCAAGAAGTTTTCTGCAATCCCTGGGGTGGAGGCCGATACTCGGCTCATCAAGCACATACAGGACCCCTGTCAGGGAAGAACCCATTTGCGTGGCAAGACGTATCCTCTGCGCTTCGCCACCGGACAGAGTGAGAGACACCCTGTCGAGGGTGAGATATCCGAGGCCGACTTTTATCAGAAACGAGAGCCGTTCTTTCACTTCCTTGAGAATGCGGGACGCTATAGTTCGTTCCCGCTCGGTGAGCGGGAGACGGTTGACAAATGCCAATGCTCCTTCAACGGTGAATCTAGAAAACTCTCCGATGTTCATGCCCTGTATACGTACGCTCAATGCCTCTTCTCTCAACCTCATGCCGCCGCACGATTTGCATGGTCTGAGGTCCTCAAATGGCTGGGCGAGGAGATTATCGTCCCCTGTCGCAACTGCACTGAAGGGGTCCCGGGTGTCGGCCAATCCCGCAATGCCGAGACCGTGGCAATGTGGACATGCACCGTATGTGCTGTTGAAGGAGAAGAGCCTCGGGTTTATCTCCAGAAAACTTATCCCACAGTTAATACAGGCCATGGCCTTGCTGAAAAGTATGTCCTTCTTTTCTTCGAGCAGGTTGATCACCACAGTATCGGAATATCCCAATGCCGAGTCAAGGGCTTCCCTGATCTTCTTCTCGATACCATGTTTAATAATCAGGCGGTCGACCACGATCTCGATGGTGTGCCTTTTCTGTTTCTGCAGTGTGATCTCTTCTGTAAGGTCAACCATCCTACCGTCTATTCTTGCCCTCACAAAACCCTCGTTTCGCATCTCCGCGAGCTCTTTTTTGTATTCTCCCTTCCTGTCATGCACGAGGGGAGCTAGGATCTGAATGCGGGTTCCTTGGGGCAGGGATGTGACAGAGTCGATAATGCTGCCGACATCCCGGGCTGATATAGCACCTCCGCAACTGTAGCAAAAAGGTTTACCTATCCTTGTGTAGAGGACGCGCATGTAGTCGTAAATCTCGGTTATGGTCCCGAGGGTGGAGCGGGGGCTTTTCGAAACTGTCTTCTGAGTGATCGCTATGGAAGGCGAGAGACCCTCGATGAAATCGATATCCGGTTTCTGGAGCTGTTCCAGAAACTGACGTGCGTACGCCGAGAGGCTTTCTACGTATCTCCTCTGTCCTTCGGCATAAATTGTATCGATAGCGAGGGAAGACTTTCCGGACCCTGAGGGACCGGTGATGACCGTAATCTTTTGCCTCGGTATGGCCACATCGATATTCTTAAGGTTGTGCTCCCGAGCTCCTTTTATGAGGATGCGGTTTTGCATGATGGTAATTTTTTAATATAACCCAAAAGGTTAAATGCTTTCAATTTGTGTATCTGGATTACCGAAGGTCGGTCGATCAAATAATCCAGAAGCCCATTACCACGTCACGACAGGAGATGCGTTCTTATCAAATGGGTTCAGCCTCATGGCGAGAGAAAAGAGATAGGGATAGTTGTCCTTCAGGTGCTTCATGTAGCCCAGCCATTCATGGACAAGCAGGCGATAGGCCCTTATCATGTCGCCAGTGATGTGGGTAATATCGGTACCCGGAAGGTTGTGGACGTCTTCCCTGCAGGCCAGTTCCTCTACGAGATGGAAGACTGAAAGAAGGAGTTCGGTGAATGTTTCATGTTCGAGGAGGTTGGGGTTTTCGAGAAGCCGCAGGAGAAACTCTCTCCTTTCAGTTAGAAACTCCCTCAGATACACAAGGTCTGTCTTTCCTTGTTCGATTGCGTAATCGTAAGCAAGGAGCCTTTTGCTAAATCTCTCGAACTCTTTTTCCGTCCAGACATTGGTCACAATGAACTCTTCCCTGATTTTTTCAAGATTGGGATCGCAGTCGGAGAGATGCGTGAGGAGAGTGGTCCCCACCTCACTGAAGAAAGCTCCTATCACCATATTGAGCTTCTCCAACCGTGAACGTTTTTCCCGTACGCTCAGGAGCCTGTTGATTATCAGGGTGACAAGGAGCACCTGTACGGGCACAAATGCAAGGTCCTGCAAGAGGTAAAAGAGGGTGTCTCTGGACGAATGAAAAATACTGATTTGTACGAGATAGAAGACAGCAGACAATGCGACAAGAAACACCGCAAGAAGGACTTGCCACCTGAGGTGCTTCACAGTAATTCTTTCTCTTTCATTTTTGTTTAAGTCTAGCAGAATCCGGAATCGCTGGCAACAAGGACAACACAAGGACAGCAACAATGTAACACCAAGTTGACATTTACCTCAAATAAGGTACAGTGAAACTAAACCGTCAAGCATGTGCTTGACGGAAATCGACATCTCTTTGAAGTCGGATTTTTGCTCTGTTGGACATATAGGTGGATGTAAACCACAAAGTGTGTTGGCAGGAAGGAAGGGTAAGCGCAGATGCCTGAGACTGTTCGGATAAAGAATACGGGGCTCCGAGGGGTGACTGTAGCCGATACGAAAATCAGTTTTATCGACGGTGAGCAGGGAGTCCTCATTTACCGCGGTTATCGCATTGAGGAACTGGCGGAAAGATCATCGTTCATTGAGACTGCCTATCTTCTTTTGAACGGCGCGCTGCCGAATGCGCGACAGATGGAGACCTTTAGCGCTTGTATTATAGAAGCGCGGCAGCTTCCGCGTTTCATCTATGAAAGTATGAAGAGTTGGCCTAGGCAGGCGCGACCTATGGACGTGCTTCAGGCATGCGTATCAATTTTGGCTATGGCCGATAAGGACCTGGAAGAGGATACGATGGACGCCAATTCCGCGATGGCTATCAGGCTTATTGCACGTATGCCTGTTGTGATAGCGGCGTGGCACAGAATAAGGAATAATCTGGAGCCTCTGCCTGCAGACGACAGTCTTTCACATGCAGCTAACTTCCTCTGGCAGCTCAGTGGCACGAAACCGGACCAGGAGATCGCACGCGATCTCGACACCTGCCTCATACTCCATGCAGACCACACGTTCAACGCATCTACGTTTGCATGCCGCGAGGTGGTTTCGACGCGGGCCCACATATACGCTGGTGTTGCTGCTGGTGTTGGAGCTCTTTCGGGAAGTCTCCACGGAGGGGCGAACGCCGAGGCGATGAAAATGTTTCTGGAAGTGGAGGAAAAGAAGGATATAGCGGGATGGGTAAGAAGCCGGCTCGATCGTGGGGAAAAGATTATGGGTATGGGCCACGCTGTTTATAAGACGACAGACCCGAGGGGAAAAATCCTGAAGGAGATGTCCCGCCGTCTGGGTAGGAAGCTCGGCTGGGAGAAATGGTATGATCTATCGTGCCGATTGGAAGAGGCCGCCCTGGAAGAGTTCGAGAAGCGTGGAAAGACGACGATTAAACCTAATTGCGATTTTTACAGTGCCTCTGTCTATCATATGATGGGCATCCCTATTGACCTTTTCACGCCTGTTTTTGCGATGGCGAGGATTGCGGGATGGTGCGCCCATATTAGAGAGGAGAAGTTCGCCGAAGCCCAGGCTAAACCGATGCTTTATAGGCCTTCAACCGAATATGTTGGCCAGTATTGCGGTCTCATGGGCTGCAAATATGAACCTATTGAAAAGAGGAAGTAGATTATTGCTGTTATACATGTGTGAGTCCGCACGCGCGTATGCACACGGGTATGATGAGGGTCCGGGCCTTGGCTTAGGGACAACAATACTGCTGGCAGTCTTCTGGGCATTGATAGCGGCGGTGGTCGCCCTATTTGTGTGGAGGCTCGTGCGCGGCATGCGTCAGAGACATAATGAACGGGACTGGAAATAAAAACATAGCCACGGGATGAGACCTCAGACCACATGACCCGAGGAACCCTTCCCCCGGGGCATGTGGTGTGGTCTGGATTTACTCGCTCTTCATGTCGCACCTGTGTTCATGCATGATACCTCTACCTTGCATCATCGGCATATCTTTGATCATTTGTCTGAGCTTCTTCCGCTGTTCAGGCGTTAACTTTGCCCTGGCTTCTTCCATGGCCCTGATATGAGAAAGGCGCAGCTCGGTCATTATAGTCTCTTCCTGTTTCAGCTTTGCTTCAACCGCATTCATGTCCAGCGGGTCTTTGACTAGGAGTTCTTTAAGTTCGATCTGGGCGATACGCAACTCAGCCCTTTTCCTTATAGTGTCTTTAATAGTCCTAATCTTGATCTCATGTATAAAGGTCTTCTGCTGTTCATCAAGGTTGAGGTGTGCAAAGATATTCAACATAGGACGCTCAGGGCCGCTCATCTTATGAGTGTCGCAGTTGCAACCTGGCATCATTTCGTGTCCCATGTCCGCGCTACCCATTTCGCCATATGCGAGATTCCCTAATGCAATGATCGAAAGCACAGTTACTATGACTGCAAGCCTTTTCATGTCAAACCCTCCGTATCTCTAGTGGTAATTATATTATGATACAAATACAACATGCTGCTCCCTTACCCGGAACCGCCAACTCAATACATCGTTCTCACATCCTCAAGAAGTACTGTTCTTGACATTTTTCATATCATACCTGTCAATTGTGAATTTAATGTGAACCTTCGAAGAAAGTCACCGACCTGCACAAGCAAGAAATGACATCAGGAGGCGGAGAACAGTCCTAATAATCAGGGTAAACACAGCTATCGATTTTATAAAGAAATTTGTTTTATTAATTTGACCGCTTTGCTTTTCGTGTGATAAATAATGACACGAGAGTTTTATTAGGAAAGAGAGCGCCTGCCATGACGAAAAAAATCAACTGCTGGGAATTTATGAAATGCGGAAGGGAACTAGGTGGAGAAAAGACAGAGGAACTTGGGGTATGCCCTGCTGCAACCTCTCCCTATGCAGACGGCTTAAACGGGGGGATCAACGGCGGGAGGATCTGTTGGGCTATTGTCGGGATTTATTCGTGCCATATCGGGAAAGCTTCTCTTTCCCAAAAAAAAGTCCTCTGTTCCGATTGCGCGTTCTATAAGAAAGTGCTCTCGGAAGAATCTATAATGGAGCTCGATGTCAAGAAACTCCGGAAGTGCAGCAGGCGGAGATGATCACATCAGCGTTGCGATGGTCACACCTGCACCGCCTTCTTCCTTTGTGCCCTCCCTGAAGCTCTTCACAAGGGGGTGGCCTTGAAGGTGCCCACGCACTGTCCGGGCGAGTATGCCCGTACCGAAGCCGTGTATGATTAGGACCTCCTGAAGTTCTCCCAGCGATGCATGGTTGAGAAACGGTTCCAGTCGGGATAAGGCCTCATCCGCCCTTAATCCTACAAGGGTTATGCTGGATGGCGAGGGCTCGTCGATCCCTTCGATATTGACCTTGTCTGACTCTGATCCGGCAGACTTTCCCCTCTTACGGGCTATATCGGACAGAGGCACATCGATCTCCATGCCGCCCGATCTCACCCGCAGTCGACTGCGCTTCTCGTCCACTCCGACTACCGATACATCGTATCCAAGGGACCTGACGAAAACTATATCTCCTTTTTTTATCTCGCTAGACACCGGAGCATCTTGATCGCTCTCATCCAGTTCCCTGAGCTTGCTAGCAACTACTTCGCGTACAGAATCGGCCTTTTTGGCAGCTTCACGGACTTTTTCCTTCCCCTTCTTCCTGATATCCTCAAGAAGCATGTGCATTTCTTTCTTGACGGAGATGATGATCTCCGATGCCTCTTTGTAGGCATTTGCGAGGATCTTTTTTCGGCGGTATTCGTCCTCGGAACGCTTCTCCTCGAGTATTCGTTCCTTTTCCTCCATCTCAGTCTGTTTCAACTTTATTTCGCCGAGTGCCGCTTCGTAACTGGCCCTCTTTGCATTGAGATCTGCGATGAGATTGTCAAACTCCACCTTGATCCCGCCAAGTAATCCTTTGGCAGATTCAATGACGCTTTCGGGCAGACCGTATCTTCGCGCGATCTCGATGGCATGGGACTGACCGGGTTCTCCCAGCCGTAGCTTATAAAGAGGGGTAAGTGTCTCCCGGTCGAACTCCATTGCTGCATTAATCATTCCTTCCGTCCTGTGCACGAAACCCTTAATATCTGTAAGATGCGTGGTAGCGAAGAGGAGGGCCTCTTTGGAACGTATCTCCTTGAGTACGGCGCAGGCAAGGGCAGCTCCTTCGTCCGGGTCGGTCCCTGTGCCGAGTTCATCGATGAGCACTAGGGACTTTCGATCGGCCATTCTAAGGATGCCTGAAATGTTCGCAACGTGGGCAGAGAACGTTGAAAGGCTGTTCTCGATGGACTGTTCATCGCCGATATCGATGAGAAGATCGTGAATTAAGGGAAAACTTGACGAAGAATCCGCCGGGACTGGCATCCCCGACATCGCCATGAGCTGTAGTAGTCCTATGGTCTTGATCGCGACTGTCTTACCACCGGCGTTAGACCCAGTCATGACCATTACGGTGTATTCCCCTCCAAGCCGGACATCGAGAGGCACAACTTCTCTTTGTCCTTCCGTCCTTTGAAATGTGAGAGAAAGAAGTGGATGCGTTGCATTTTTGAGCAGTATAAGGCCCGAATCGTTTATCTGTGGGTTCTGCATCATGAGTTTGTCAGCGAAAAGCGCGATACAGTTCAGAAGGTCAAGGTAAACTATAGTGCGGTACTGGAGACTCATCTCGTCGGCCACGGCCCTTATCATTGCGGAGATGTCCCTCAGGAGGCGTATCTCCTCCGCCTTTTGCTCCGCGATGAGGTTCTCCAGCTCATTGGAGAGGCTTATAACAGGCAGGGGTTCGATGAAGGCGGTTTCCCCGGATCTGGAGACATCGTGGACGACGCCTGGCACTTGTCCCTTTGAGTCCATTCGCACTGGGATGACCCATCTACCCGACCGCTGCGTAATGAATGTGTCCTGGAGGAAGAGAGAAACCCCCTTGTCTCTCATGATATCTTCGAGCTTATTCACGATCTTTCCCTCCATCCGTCTAACCTGTTCCCTAATCTCCGCAAGCTCAGGCGAGGCGTCGTCGAGGATGTTACCGGCGCTGTCAATGGATCTTTCGAGAATAGTGAGAACATCTGGAAAACCCGTGAGCGTCACCGTGAGCTCTTTCAGAGACGGAATGTCCTTTCTCCCGGCCAGATGGGCACAGATGTCGGACAGGACAGTCAGGATGGGTACAAATACGGAAAGCTCGTTCGGTTCGAGAACGGAACCTTGAGGCCTCAGTTTGCGAAGAAAAGTGGAAATATCGACAAATTGGGAAAGGCTCAAAGGGGTTCCTTGGTCGGATAGCCTGCGTATCTCTCGGATCAGGCTGAGCCTTTTCTCTATCTCTTCCCTATTACATAGAGGGATGATATCAAAGACAGCATGACGGGTGGCATCGCTGTGGGCAAATGAAGATATGGTTCCTAGGAGTTTCGGGAATTCGAGAAGTGTTAGGGTGCTCTGCGTGATCATTGAGTATTCATAATCAACCTTAGAGCCCGAGCCCCTCGACAATCCTCTTTCTCTGCTTTTCGATTATCTTCTGTCCGTATTCCAGGGACTTGATGACTTCCTTCTTAGCGGTGTCAGAAAGCTCTACGCCCCGCTCTATGATGTCGGAGGCCCTTTCCTTTACGTCATCCGCCAATTCATCCACCGACTGGATCGTATCTTCCACCAGCTCGATCGCGTCTCTTCTGATCCTTCTGGCCGCCTTTGAGATATCCTCTCGTGTCTCACGCCCTGATTTCGGCGAAAAAAGAAGTGCGAGACCTGCACCAATAAGTCCCCCTAGAAGGAATGCCCCCGCGACAGTCTTGGTATCATCGTCCATGCTGTTCTCCTTTCACGACATCTTTTCTGCTTTAACTCTAACAGGATTAGCTTTGGGAGTCAATTCCAGCTGGTTACCTTTCAGTATTTATGTGTGGTGAAAAGTTGATGAACCCCAGCCAGAAGATACGATGGGTCGCAATGACTCCAAATTACCGACCATCGGCACTGTCATGGGCCTCTCCGATGAGGAAGCCATTACACTCGACGTCGTCTGTGAACCGATTTTTCTTCTCCTGATGGACGGCTGAGTTGTCTATCTGATGCTAGGAAAAGTGCGGGGGGTAATGTCATCGGGTTTGCGTCCGTGTTCATGGGCATTACACTTTACCACGAGCTAAAGACCAAACGGGCACTAGAGGTACTTCATGACCCGTCGAGCCCGCGTGCCTTTGTGATCAGTGGGGAAGCGGAACAGGAGGATGCCCGTGTGATGAACTGGGCCCCTAGCAACCTTCAGGATCCCCTTTTCGATAGGCGCACGACAGTATTCATTCTGCTCTAGGATTTGAGTATGCTGCTGATAGTCGCAGCCGCGTTTTTGATCGCATTGAACACAGGACATGGTGAGCGAGAAGCTAAGGCCTCAGCTTCACCACTCTATTATCGCGAATCCAGGCCTGATACTCACGAATCGTTCATGGTCACGTATCATTCTTCAGACTCTCCGTTCGCCTAACCAAGC
>CAZNTS010000123.1:0-5977 GCA_964576045.1 uncultured Nitrospiraceae bacterium
CTTGACGTCCTCTGGGCGCGTACGATCAGGTATCTGGATTTATGACAAAGAAACATACTGAGAAGGAGTGATCGAAGAATGGACAAGATAAATAAAACGCTATCTTCTTTCAAAAGTAGGCTGAGCAGCGGCAAGAAAGAAATACCGCTGGTCTCTGTACAAATCGACCAGGAAGAAAAGGACACTTACGGTACAGACAAGATGGTGAAAGCGATATCCTTTTTTAAACAAAGGCGGGGAAATAAGAAGGATATACCGGGGGTCCTTTTACAGAATAAACTCGCGGAAATAGCTGAGGTGACTGCTGAAGCTCGGGAAACAACCAGTGAGATAAACGCTATCTCTTTACAAAACAATTACCGGCAGAAAGATGGCTCGCATCATGATATGCATGAAGCAAATGATAAGGAGAAATTAGGCTGGATCTCACCTACTTATTCTCAGTCCCGGAGTGCACGCCTGGATATGGAATTGATTGGTAGGAACCGGTGTTCAGCTTGTCTGGATGGCCTCCCTGAGACCGACGCCTATAGAGTTCTGCGGTCACAGATTCTGCAACGAACCCGGGAATCCTGGAACAATACTATCATGGTTACGAGCGCACTGCCTGGCGAGGGGAAGACCCTTACGGCAATCAACCTCGCCTTTACAATCGCCCGGGAATTTCAGCACACTGTCTTGCTGGTTGATGGTGACCTGAGAAAACAGAGTATTCATAAATACCTCGGATGCCCCGGCGAAAAGGGGTTGATAGATTATCTCGCGGATGGCGTGCCAGTTTCCGAATTAATCGTCTGGCCGGGTGTCGAGAAAATGACTTTTATTTCAGGCGGGCAGCCATATCCGGAAAGCGCCGAGATTCTTGGTTCTCCACGCATGAAAGAACTCGTATCAGACCTGAAAGGGCGCTATCCCGAGCGGTACGTAATTTTCGATGCACCTCCCGTGCTTGCGGGAGCAGACGCTCAGACCTTAGCCCCTCTCCTTGACCTGGTAATTCTGGTTGTTCGGGCCGGGAAAACCTCGATGGATAATGTTAGGAAGGCGATCCAGTTTCTCCCGAAAGAGAAGATTCTTGGATTGGTCCTGAACCGCTGTTAGCAACCGTAACATCCGCGGCTTGTTCAGACGAAATCCTATTTGAGTCTGAAGAGCATTGAAAGCGTTCCGTTTGCTGCCTTGCGGCAAGACGCCTAAAGAGAAGAAAAACCAAAGCCGCCCCAAGGGAGAAGAGAAGGACGATGTGGCCTGCCTTCACGATTTCTCCCCAAATATGACTGACCCAGGTTGCACCGGTATACCCAGCCATTACCATGAAAGTTACGGTTAAAGCTGCGGCAATGGAATCAATGAAAAGGAATGTGTGGGGCTGGAAACTCATCGTGCCGGTAACAAGAATAAGCTGTGCCCTGAATCCTGGGATTTGTCTTCCGAAAAGGATAAGCAAAGGCCCGAACCTTCCGAACTTATTTTCGATGCTACGGAGTCTTTCAGCAGAAAGAATGCGCTGGAACTTCCTGTGTGTCAGAAGCTTACGACCGTATTTTCTTCCTATCGAAAAGATTATGAAGTCGCTTGCCAGGACGCCAGCGTACGTTACTAGAAATGCAGGCACAGGCTGTACCGCTCCTCGTGAGATAAGGGCCCCGCAGAGGAGGAGGGTCGCATCCTCGGGAACCGGCAGACCAAAGGCGCCGAGAACAAGAAGAAGAAAGATGCCTGCGTATGGAAATTGTTGTACGACTAATGTGGTTTCAGCAATCAATGCGGACTTTGCCCCGTCCCATTGAAGCGTGAAAGCCTGGCGAAGTCAGGCGGCTTGCCGCAGTCGAAGAAGTTACACGCAGACAAGTATCGGACGTCCTCGATCCAGAGTCCAATATACTTTCGGTCCCCCGCGATCCGTCGGGCCAGAGCCCAAGGCTCGGTAACGAGCGAGAGAAGGGGGCCAACAAGCTCGGATGGGTCCCTGAAACACTCCCAGTCGCATTCCCTGCAAGTTGCTTCTGTACGAGCCGCAGGTCTCTTGAGATCCCAATACTTACCGAGTCCTTCCCGTCCACGGTATCCGCACGGATAGGTGTCTCCGCTTTTAGCATCGATGAAGAAGAAATCGATGCCTCCACGGCAGGGGTAAGCGAAATCTTTCCCAACACTATACTGCCGCATCAGAGAATAAAGGGCGCTGCGAGGAGAAAAAATTCGTATCTTAGATCGAAAGGCTGGAATCGTCTCGAAAAGGGCTTTAAAGAGCAGCGCCTTTTCGTCTGCATTGAAGCTTACCAGCGATGAAGGGGAAGTAGCCCCGTAGACGGCGGAAAGTGCCTCCTGGTCGCCGACACTCATCGGATAGCAGGTATTTACCATGGTGAAACCCATCTCGATCACCCGGTTATAAAAGGCCCGGAAAGCTCGCTTGAAGAACTCGTGAAACTCAACTGGATTTGCAATATCCGGAGGAGTTACGGCCGCGATGCTACGGGTAATCCCGAGGTTCGCGGACGGATAGATGCCGTGATCGTGAAAGATCGGAAGTGCTTTTTCGATGCCCTCTACAACACCACTTAAGCCCCTCTTCGCTTCATGAATCTCGGCAACAGACGAGTCAAGGCTCACCCAGAACGTATATAGACCGCTTTTTGCTAGAGTTTCCGCTACCTTCGATATATGCTTTTGGTAGTCCACTGCGCTGGAACGGGTGAAGAGAAAGCCGTTTGTGCCGGTCCTTGTATAGCGGATGCCGGCCTGACGGGCGTACTTCAGAAGCTGGGCAACCTCCTCGAGAAAAAGCAGCGGTTCACCGCCTGTGAACGAAACGGCCTTGAAGCCTTTCTCAACTGCAGCGTCTATAATCCTTTTTACGGTGTCAATGTCAAGCTTGGATCGTTTAATATGCTCAGTCACGCGCATACTGCATTGAGGACATTGTGCATTACATCGGTCTGTATACTGAATTACAAGCTGTCCGGGTGCTTGCCCCGACAGGAAACGGACCACGTTAGCCATCATTGCTCAGATCTCATCCCGCGTGCAAACATGCGCAGTGGTTGTAGTCACAAAGGAACTTTCGGGGGCATCCGTGCTGCAGCGAAGGATTGTGCTGTATGCCTGTGAAGCGTGAAGCCGGTTGGTCACTGTAAATTCACGGGCATTAATGCTCATTGCATTTCTCATTGTCCTGTCCTGAATGAGACTCCTCATCGCATCCACTAGCGCTTTCCTGCTGTCAGACTTAACTACCAAGCCTGTAGAGCCGTTTACCATGAGCTCCTGCGGACCTCCGGAATCCGATACAATCACAGGAAGACCGGAGGCCTGCGCTTCAAGAACAACATTACCGAAGGTGTCTGTAGTGCTCGGAAAAACGAAGACATCAGAAGACGCATAAGCTGCAGAGAGCTCCCTGCCAGAGAGAAACCCTGTAAACACTGCGTGATATCCGGCAAGCTCACTCTCGAGTTCCTTCCGGTACGGGCCGTCGCCAACTATTGCGAGGGTGCTGCTGACTCCTCCGTCAGTGACCTCCTTGAAGGCAGCGGCAAGGAGCTCAAGGTTTTTCTCCCTCGAGATTCTTCCGACATAAAGCAAAATCAATTCATTGTTGATGCCATGCCGTTTCCAGAAAGCCTTTTCCCTTTTGGAAGGGGCAAAAACTACAGTGTCTACCCATCTCGGCAGGGGTTTTACTTTTTCGACCGCCAAGCCCTTCGAAATCAGCTGACCTCTAGTGCTCGCCGACGGCACCATCACCTCCTCCATCTGGCTGTAAAACCAGATCATATAGTTCCAGGCTACGTTCTCAAGAAAAGCATCGTTGCTCAAGTCCCTTACGTATTGTGGGATGTCAGTGTGATAGGTGCCGCTTATAGGGACGTCCATCAGCTTTCCGATAAGGAGGCCCAGGAGGCCCATCGTTCCCGGGGTGCTTGCATGAATGCGTGTGAAGCCCTCGCGTTCAAAATACTCTATCACATCGAGGACAGGTGGAAAGCTGAGTTTGAGATCGGGATACTCAGGCAGCGCACATTCACCCACAGGTGTGAAGTTCATCACTCCGTCCTTAAAAGAAGCGCCCTCTGTGCTGGATGTGATGACCACGAGCTCAATACCACGCTCTCGCGCGGTATCAATGAGCCTTCTGATGGTGATAGCGACGCCGTTAATCTCGTTGAGGGTATCGGTAAAGAGGGCTATCCTCTGGTGCCCTCGAGAAGTGCTCTGGGGAAGAAAGCACTCACTGAGTTCTCGCATCAGTGCCTTATTCCTGTTCTGATGATGAAATGCTACATAGTAAGGTGAAGCGAGGAGGTGAACGAGACCGATCGTACTCAACGAATTAAGTAGATTCACCAGTCCCAATGTGGCAGATGCCTTCGTCAACCGCTCGGTATATATGTATATCAGCCTGTTCACGAGATAGCTCGTCACCGCAAAGACCTTCCTGTTCATATCGGCAGTGCTGATCAGTTCCAAAAAACCCGGGTCATTGAGGAGCCGCTTTGCTTCTTTGTCGAGGATTTGCTCAAAGCTCTTGCCCTCGTATCCGTCATAAAGCTCTGGGAGATTATTCCTGATGAAGAGGTTCATCTTCTCGAAGAACGAGGCCTTACCCTCTCCGGAGTTCATGACGCGTTTCAGCAGGGCATTAATAAACGGGAAGGTGCCGATTCTTTTTTTGGCTAAGCGTTCTGTTAGAAAGCGGTAGGCGACTCCATAGATGCTATGTGCGAGGACCAGAGGGTCCCCATCCTCGCCACCTGGCCACACCTTTTTCTCTCTTATGGAAGCGATAAACTCCTTCACGTTGCCGGCAAAGGGGGAAACAGTATACGTCCTTCCGATAAAGAAGCCACTGTGGTCATCGGATCCTCCCACTGTCCCCTTAACCCACGGTGTCTGCCCGTAAGGAGCAAATCCGTGACGATCTGCAATCATTTCGATCTTCTTTTCAGTTAGAGTCGAAAGAACATTCTCTATAAGAGAATTGTACTTGGTGGCCCTCGAACCATTCTTGACTTCGAAGACCTCGAACAACAGCAGCATCTTTTCGATCGCTCCGAGAGAGAGCTTCATATTTATGTCGTAGAGAGGATGGGCGAGAAAATGAGCAATATCCTGCTCATGGAAAAATGCAACGAGTTCGTAAACATTTTTCCTTAAATGCATAATGGTGGTGTACTGGGCTTCGGTAATGTCCAGAGCGATCACATGAAATTTACAGCCATCGTCGGGCAGATACGTAGTCACCTCGCAGCTGATGAAAGACCCCGGCAAATGGGCTATCTGCAGCGCCCCGTTGATAGTATTATGGTCAGTGATAGTCACGTACTGCATATCCTTTTTTCGTGCAGCGCTATATATTTGGATGGGATCGGTGAAACTTTCAGGACAGTTCAGTTTCCTCAAGGCCCACATCGAAGGCTTGTTCGAGTACCTCGAGTGGACGTGGAGATCTGCTTTAAGAAGTCTGGTCATCGAGTATATGTATAGCATGGAGAGATTACAGCAGTATTACATTGGCGTTATTTTTTCATGACATTTACTAGTTTCACTTACGCATGTTCTCAGACAGCGATGTTTATTGATATGTCCTCTCTCTGTATCGGCCTATCCGACAAGCCATTGCATTTGACAAAGAGTTTTCTTCTGATAACCTGAATATCAGAGATAAATGAAAACAGTGATTTATAAGGCTCCATCCTCGAGTGAGATTTCCTTCAAAGTGAAGCCGGGAATGGCATCCCCTGCAGCGGAAATCAACGAGCCGAAATGCCCTTCCTGCGATTGTGATGCTGTCTACAAATATGGAAGGGCCTGGACGGGGAAGCAGCGGTTTCTATGCAAAATGTGCGGTAAACAATTTACCGAAAGCTCTGTAAGAGTGACTGTAAAAGGTAAACCACTGTGTCCCCAGTGCAGCAGCCACATGAATCTTTACAAGACGCAAGGAAATATCATACGATTTAGATGCTCGCGC
>CAZNTS010000124.1:0-3035 GCA_964576045.1 uncultured Nitrospiraceae bacterium
CACAACGAGCTGTTTTCCCAGAGGCGTTCTCAGAACCACGTTGACGTACATGCCGGGCTTCAATCTGAGAGTGGGATTGGGAAACACCAGGCGAACACGAGCGGTACGTGTATTCACGTCGATTTGTGGAAGGATGTAATCGACTCGTCCACGAAAGCTCTTGCCCGGATAGGCGTCGGCGGTCACTTCTGCCGGGTCTCCGGGATTGATCCTGCCCAAGTCTGTTTGAAAGACCTGAGCGTAAACCCAGACCGTAGATAAATCGGCAACGGTGTAGAGACGTGTCTCCGGCTGAACGTACATATTCGGTAGAGCGTTCTTCTCGGTGATATAGCCGGAAACCGGCGAATCAAATGTGAGGTCAGTGATTACCTTACCGGTCGCTTCCAACTTCTCGATTTCGCTGGCCGGCACTTCCCATTGCGTTAGGCGATCCCTTGCCGCGGAGAGCAATGTTTCCGCACCTGTGGTCACTCCGCTGACAGTGCTGGTCTTGAGTGACTCCGAGTTCTTGCGGGCGAGCAGGTATTCCTGCTCGGTGGTGACGAGATCAGGGCTGTAAATCGTAAACAGCGGTTGCCCCTGGCGAATGTATTGATAAGAGGTATCCGCATAGACTTTGCGAATCCAGCCGGGGAATCGAGTCTGCACGTAGGCAATGCGGCGCTCATCTGCATCCACGGTGCCGGTGACGCGCAATTCAGCATCAATCTGTTTGAACTGCGCCGCGCCGAGCTTTACACCGATACTCTGCATTCGCTGAGGCGTCAGTTGGACGGGAACCAGCGGCGGCTCTGGGATTGGAGTGGCCTCTAGGGGTGCTTGAGGTTTGCTGGATTCAATTCCTGACGACGGAGAGCGTGTTTCAGCGGCGTGCTTCTGAGATCGCCACCACCACACTGCGATCACTGCCAGCAACACGACGTTTAGCAGCAGCGCCAGATTGAAAGCATTTCGATAATTGCGATTTCCTGTGCTGTTCATGGCAATGTGACTCCTGTCAGCGCCTCGATTCGCGCCAAGGCCGCTTCATGGTCGGCGAGCTCCCGTTGATATTGGAGGTCCAGATCGAGAGCATCGAGAAACGACGAGAGTAGAGTCTGGAAGTCCTGGCGATTGGCTTGGTACGCAGCAAGTGCGGAACCGAACGTCGCGGCGGCTTGCGGGATCAGCCCTTCTTTGTAGATCTTCAGTTGTTCCGAAGAAGTCTCTGCGGCAACAATTTGTTGCTGGAGCTCTCCTGTTTGCCGCTGAATCTCAGCCCGCAATTCCTGGCTGGCTCGTTCCTGTTTTTCCTGCGCCTCAGCCAGCTCGGCCCGTCGGCGCCCACGGTTCGGCAGCGTGATGCCGAACGTAAGCTGGTAGTAATCGCGAAACTTGCGATCGGTGTTCTGATACATGTACTGCAGGTTGAAATCCGGCAGAAACTCTTTGTGCGCCAGACCGACCTGCGACTGCGCCTGCTTGAGCATCGCCTCTTGCGAGTGAATGTCGGAGTTTTGTTCTCGAGCAACTTGCAGCAGTTGCGAAGAGGAGTACGAGAGGGTTCGCTCGGTCAGGGGTTCCGTGACGATATCGGCCGACTCCTGATCCCTATCCAGCAATTGTTTGAGTTGCGCTTCGAGCTCTCCCTCTTCGCGCCGGCTCATCGTTATTTCCTGAAGAATCTTGGTGTGCTGCAGCTGCGCCTTGAGCACCTCCTGCTGGTTACCGTGCCCGACGCGATAGTGAGATTCGGCGATCTGCTGCATTCCCGCGAGAACTTCATCATGGTGTTGAAACAATCTGATCGCCTGCTGCAAATATGCGAGCCGAAAATAGGTTTCTTTCACGTGCTCGATGACGTCTCGGCCCGTGGTCTCGGCCTGTGCTTGCAGGGACCCAGCTTCATTCACAGCAACCTCAGACCGCAGTTTTCTCTTACCCGGGTAAGGAAACTCCTGGGAGGCGCCGATGCCGATGTAAGCAAAATCGCTATTGGTGTAGCCCGCAAATGGGCGGGGGCTTCCAACGGACAACTGCTGGATCGTCACCTGCGTGTCAGGCAACGCTGCCGCACTCTTCGGCGCGTAGGTGGCCGCCTTGTAAGCGTGGCTTGCTGCTAGGACTTGCGGATTCTTGGACCTGGCTTCCTCAATCAGGCTGGCCAGCGAGGTTGTTCCCGAAGGACCGTGCTGCATTTCCTGCGGCCCGCTTCTCGTTGGTTCTTGTCCCCTCGAGGCCGAGCCACAAAGCAGCGCGAGCGTGCAGAAGACAGCTCTTAAGACACTGAAAGCTTTCATCTTTCCTCCAAATTGCGAACATGGATTCGCAGCGCACACGTGTGCGCTGTGTGGGAAAGAGAAAGCTTTTTAGATTCTCAGAATGGAAATGGTCTCGGCATGTGAGACCGGCGGCGAGTGGGCTTGGGCCACAGATCTCGCCTGACTGAAGCTCACAGGAGCGAGGTCATACGTTGCCGCAATTAAGGGGACCGACAAATGCTGTTCGTGGCCTGATGTGAAACGCGACTTACCTACGTAGGAATCTGCCTGGTGAGTCGTTGCCTTGCAGCAGGAATGACTCGAAGGCATCACCCCCATATCGCCACACTGGTCAGCCATCTTCTTGCAACACTCACGCGCCGCTTCCGCGTCAGCTCCGTCCGGAAGCAAGCACGCCATTACAGGCGTTGCCCCCAGCGAAAGCGCGAGTAGCAGAGCCCCGAGTTTGGCAGCCCACTTCAACATCAACATTCTAACCAGCCTGATGCACTGTCTCCAATGCAGGCAACAAAGCCTATTCTTGCAGTACCCGATTGTGGGTGCTGTGATCCAGGTCACAAGGAGCCGCAGCTCTGAGCCAATCCCTAGAGAACATTGAGGATGCGGTCCCTCGACGAGCAGCAACTAAGAATATCTGGTGCCCGACAGCGGTCTATGTTAGATTTGATTTCATGAAGCGCCAGCTTCAATTTCGATCGTCATTACGACTCCTCAGTCGATCCCGACTGAGTTACTGAACCTCCGTCCAATTTCAATTTAATTAACCAGGCC
>CAZNTS010000125.1:0-4519 GCA_964576045.1 uncultured Nitrospiraceae bacterium
CCTTCTCGTGACGCCGCATGTTGTATCCAGCATATTAAGCCCTGACGGCAGGGTGGTTCAGACATTCAACCCGGAGGCTAGGCTGGTGATATCCCGCAAGACAGCCGAAACGTTCAAGGATATATTGAAGACTGTCACCGAGGACGGAGGCACTGCAAAAAGTGCGGCAGTGAGCGGCAATTATGTTGCAGGAAAAACCGGAACCGCCCAGATGGTCGACCCGCGGACAAAACGGTATTCGACCGAAAAATATATTAGTTCCTTTGTCGGGTTTGTACCCGCGGACAATCCGAAGATAGCTATGATTGTAGTCATCTATGAGCCGAAGGGACAGATATTCGGCGGGGTCGTTGCTGCCCCTGTCTTTAAGCAGATAGCCGAGAACGCCCTCTCATACCTTGAGGTACCAAGGGAAGACAGCGGACGGGAGATGCTGGTGGTCGCACGATGAAACTGAGGGATCTACTTGCCGGTTGCGAACACGAACTCATTGGGTACAGTCGTGCCTTTACTAGGGAGGAAAGGAACGGGGCCCTAGATGCAGAGATATCCGGGATTGCATACGATTCGAGAAAAGTTGTCAGAGGCGGCATGTTCGTTGCATTGAGGGGAGAGGATCTTGACGGACACGATTTTGTCGATAATGCATTGGAAAATGGTGCAGTTGCCGTTGTAAGTCAGAGGAAAAATCACCATTTATTACCTTTTACAAAAGGCAGGGCTGGACAAAGGAGATATTCGCCTCCTGTTTATATCGGAGTTGACGACAGCAGGAGGGCCCTTGCCTGCATCTCGAATAATTTTTACGGGAGGCCTTCAGAGGGCATTGCAGTGATTGGAATTACAGGGACAAACGGGAAGACAACGACCTCCTACATTATAAAATCAGTCCTTGAGGCATGGGGGAAGCGTGCCGGCCTTATAGGCACCATTGCTCACTTCATCGGAGACAAACAGTACCCAGCATACCATACCACTCCTGAATCCGTTGAATTTCAGAGGCTCCTTCACGAGATGGCCACAGAAGGTTGCAGCCACGTGGTCACTGAGGTGTCGTCGCATTCCCTCTCACAAAAGAGGGTGGACTACACGAGGTTTCTTGTCGTCGTCTTCACGAACCTCACCAGGGACCATCTGGATTTCCATGAGACAATGGAGAATTATTACTCCGCGAAGGAGAGACTTTTTACTGAGCTACTGTCCAAGTCTGGTACCGCAGTGATTAACGTGGACGACGAGTGGGGAAGAAGATTGCTTCGGAAACTCGCGAAAAACAAAGAAGAAGGAAAGGGAAACAGGACCCCATTTATTATCACGTATGGGATTGACATGAAAGCTAACATCTCTGCATCACAGATAGAGAACACGACCCGGGGCGCATCATTCACATTTTGCTACGGAAGCAGAGAATGGCGCATGGATTCTCATCTGATCGGCATCCCGAATGTATATAACATGCTTGCGGCCACGGCGGCCTGTATTGCGTTAAACATTCCAGTGGGGGTGATACAGGAGGGGGTGAAAAACGCAGGACTTGTTAGGGGGCGGATTGAAAAAATGGATTCAGGCCAGGACTTCCTCTGTATAATAGACTACGCACATACTCCCGACGCCATCGAAAGGCTTATACTCACCGCAAGGACGCTTTTGAAGGACAAGGTCAGGCCAGGCCGCGTCATTACCCTTTTCGGTTGCGGGGGCGACAGAGACAGGGGTAAAAGACCGGTCATGGGGGAGATTGCGACGAGACTCAGTGATTATGTGATAATAACCTCTGACAATCCGAGATCGGAAGATCCAGGGGAGATAATAAAAGATATCGTGTCTGGTATCACACGTGACAACTATATAGCGGTGACCGATCGTAAGAAAGCGATAATCATGGCAGTGGAGCAAGCAGAAAAAGGAGACATCCTCCTTATAGCAGGCAAAGGGCATGAGGATTATCAAGAGATAAGGGGGATACGCCACAGTTTCAGCGATAGGAAAGTGGCTGAGAAAGCAATACAGAACAAGTTAAGAGGCGACAAGGTAGAGAGGTAAAGGGCTATGTTGACTCGAAAAACAAGAGGTTTTCACTATGGGTTTGAGTAAAGTCGAACGATGGCATTAGTGACAACTAAAGAGATACTTTCGGCCACGGGAGGCAGGGTGCTCAGCGGGAGACCCGATGATACTCTCTTTGCCGGCATTTCCATTGATTCGAGAAACATCGGGGAAGGGGAGCTTTTCATAGCCCTGAGAGGCCAGACATTCGACGGCCACCACTTCCTGGCCGATGCAATGAAGAAAGGCAGCGGTGCGGTTGTAAGCGATTGCTCGAAGGTCCATCTCGGCGGAAAGACCATTGTCTGTGTGAAAGATACCCTGAAAGCCCTTCATGACATCGCCAGGAGCATAAGGCTCAGAAGGCGACTCGCGGTTGCTGGCATTACCGGAACTAACGGCAAGACGACCACTAAAGAACTGGCAGCATCAATTCTAGGGATGAAACACAGGGTCATGAAGAACCCAGGTAATCTGAACAACCGGATAGGATTGCCCCTGAGCCTCACGCGGGTGGAGGAGGACGATGAGTTCGCGGTCCTGGAAATGGGGGCTAGCATGAAGGGCGATATCCTGGAGCTCTGTGACATTGCGCTTCCTGATTATGGAGTGATTACAAATATCGGGCCCGGTCATCTGGAAGGGTTCGGTGATCTTGATACTGTGAGGAAGACAAAGCTGGAACTTTTGGATGCAGTAAAAATGGTTGTATTGAATGCAGATGATTGTTTCCTTATGGAAGGGGTCTCCCAGAGACTGGATGGAAAGAAACCTGATTTGATTACCTTTGGAATCGAAAACAGCGCGGACGTGTACGCTAGAGATATTACTCTCGATGACAGACGTTCTGTCTTCGACCTGTGTGTCCAAGGGCAGTGCGTTAAAGTTGCAATTAATGTCAGCGGAAGATTTAACGTATACAATGCCCTTGCTGCAGCCGCACTCTGTCACGGACTTGGGTTGGAGCTTGAAGACATAAAGTCAGGTATAGAGCTTTTTAAGGGAGTGCCGATGAGACTTGAGGTAAAGGAGCTTTTCGGCGCAACTGTGATCAGCGATGCATACAACGCGAACCCAGTCTCCATGGAAGAGGCTGTAAGAGAGTTGGTCAGACAGAGAAAGAAGAGGGCCGTGGCGGTCCTCGGAGACATGCTCGAGCTGGGGGCATATGCGGATGAGGCCCACAGGAAACTCGGGAGATGGATGGCGAAATTCCCTGTTGATGTCTTTATCGCTGTAGGCGGGCTAATGGCAAAGGCGGCTGAGGAATTTTCTGCGGCGCGTCAAGAACATTCCGGTCTTGTTAGTGAGCCGTGTTGCATAATGGCGGTACCCGATTCCTGTGAGGCGGAGAAAATCCTCCCAGGACTGTGTCGCGAAGGAGATACCGTTCTTGTTAAAGGGTCTAGGGCAATGCATATGGAAAAAGTGCTGGAAAACGGAAGAGGGATTTCTCCAGAATGCAGAAGGGATGCCGTCGGCGGACCGGTCAGCAGGGTGAAGAATGCTTTATAGTCTTTTGTACAGTCTTCATGACATCTTTTCTCCATTTAATGTGTTCAGATATATCACATTCAGGACGGCCGTTGCCATAATGTCTGGAATGATGATTACTTTCATCTTTGGTCCGTGGGTGGTGGAGAAGCTCAGGAGACTTAGCGTTACGCAACAGATACGCCATGATGGTCCCGGTACGCACGCCGCTAAATCCGGCACACCAACCATGGGAGGAATCCTTATCATAGGGTCCATCATTCTTACAATGCTCCTCTGGGGCGATCTGAAGAACGGGTACATATGGATTATGATCGTTTCGCTTCTAGGGTTCGGCTCCATCGGCCTCATCGATGATTACCTGAAAGTCGCAAGGAAGAACCATAAGGGTCTGAGGGCCCGGTACAAGTTTGGCTCACAGATAGTCCTTGCGTTGCTCATTGGAATATTCCTTTATATGAACCCAAAAGACCCCTATGCAGATATCCTTAGTATTCCATTCTTCAAGAAGTGGCTCATCGACCTCGGGTGGTTTTATATTCCGTTCTCTATGATCGTCATCGTCGGTTCGTCCAACGCTGTGAACCTCACGGACGGCATTGACGGCCTAGCGATAGGGCTTGTGGGGATCGCTGTCCTTGCCAATGGTGCCCTAGTCTATATCTCGGGGAACAAGAATCTCGCTCAGTACCTCCAGGTGCTCTACCTTACCGGTACTGGCGAACTCACCGTGTTCTGCGGTGCGATGCTCGGTGCAGCCCTTGGGTTTTTATGGTACAACTCATATCCGGCCGATGTTTTTATGGGTGACGTGGGTTCACTCGGTCTCGGGGGTTCGCTCGGAACATTGGCAGTAATCACCAAGCATGAGATCGTCCTAGCCGTGGTCGGAGGAATCTTCGTTATAGAGACCCTATCCGTGATTCTACAGGTTACGTCATTTAAATTGACAGGGAAAAGGATATTCAGGATGGCGCCT
>CAZNTS010000126.1:0-5310 GCA_964576045.1 uncultured Nitrospiraceae bacterium
CATTATTCCGTGAACACGACCCTGACCGCTTGCTTGTCGATTCGGGGAGCATTGCCTTTCCACGTTATGTATAGACGGGGCGCATGCTCCGCTCCAGAATTCAGGTCTTTCGCTGAAATCAGCTGCACCGCGTTGCCGTAAGATCTTTGAATGTCGGCTGCATCATAAAAAGCCTTTGTCTGTTGGGCCAGCTCCAGACCCCAGCATGCGATCTCAGTTTGCCTGAGACCCTGAATCGTCTGGAGGGGATTTTTCCGGGAGGTAAAGAAAAAAATGTCCGGGTTCCAGGTCTTTATCAAATCCACCACTTCCTTGTTAGCCTTAACCCTGATTTCTTTCTTTGCACAGCCGTAGTCGATCATAAACAGCAACGCTGCCAATAAGACTATTAAGATTGCCGGTAATACCCTTTTCATCATCAAGCCCTTTCTTACTTCTTCCTACACTTTGCGACACAACTCCATAAAGTACGTAAAACTTAATTATACTACAATCGTTACAGAACTGTTCCAGTAAGTCCGCGGATTTATCCGTGGGATGAATGGCACCCATTGCTGGCTGTCTCATGCCGAATCCGCGAGTAATCGCGATCTGAGGGCGGCATGAGCAGCCTTAAGAATCCCGCGAATTTCATTCGTGTGAGCAGTCAATGCCGGCGGTTTCAAGGACGATGGTCCTGTCCCGATGCTCCCGAAGGGGACCTGTCTCCTCCCTTTTGGTATAATAACTAATGGAAATTGCGATATGTTTTGTCCTCAATGCTATTATATGTTCAACTTTAGGATAGAGAAACAGTGATGAAAAGAAAGCTTATAATCGCACTCGGTCTCGTGGCGTGTATATTTATTCTGTCGGGAGCCTTCATCCTGAGGAGTCTCAGCGGAGTGCGTCTGGTGACGCACCTTAAAGACCGGCAAGAGGATATAGTGGCGAACTATGACCGCATGCTCTACCTGCTCAGCGATGACCAGACCGTACTCTACGCATTTGAAGCGGGGTACGGCAGAGACTTGGTCAGGCTTGACAGCAATATGCAGCAGACCCGGACACTGCTTGCCAATTTAAAGGCAGGATATGCCATGTATTCGTCTCATACCTGTGAGCCCTGTCACTCAAGGGGGATAAATGCAGGCGGTGACGGAACGGCTGAAAAGCTCCTTCACCATGAGAAGACACTCCGGGAAATCCAGGAGAGAGTTGCGTTATACGAGGAGAAGGTGAGCCGCATCATCAGGTCGGGCAACGCCGGGGACGTCAGGCTTCTGGTGAATGCGGCGGCAAAGGACAGCGATACAATAGTGCCGGTTGTCCGGAAGGTGCGGAACTCGATGTATGAGATGGACATAAGCATGGAGGCGATGGAGGTGGCTGCTGAGAGCCGCTTAAGGAATTCGATATTGTTTGCATTTGTTGCGGGCATCCTGCTTTTCGCCGTTATCGCCATCTTGACTGTACGTTCCATCACCGGTCCCCTGAACAGGCTGATCCGAGGCATGGAAAAGGTGTCCGCAGGGGATTTCGGTTCGAAGGTGGAAGTCACGGCGAATGACGAAATCGGGTTCCTGGCAGGGGCGTTCAACAAGATGACGGACAGCCTTGATGAGGCGATGATGCAGAAGGAAGCCCTTCTGAAAGAACTGAAGGAGCTGAACAGCGACCTTGACCGGCGCGTCCGGGAGGCGACCGAGAAGGTGAGGGTAGCGCACGAGAGGCTTCTCAGGAATGAGACGCTCTCCGCGGTCGGGACTTTTGCCGCAGGAGTGGCCCATGAGCTGGCGTCGCCGATTTCTTCCATAATGAATTATTTTCAGATGCTGAAGGGAAGGATCCCCGAAAAGGACGGTGTGGGAGAAGACCTGCAGATAATAGAGAAGGAACTCCAGAGGTGCTATGGCATCCTCGGGGGAATGCTTGATCTGGCGAAGGCGCCTGAGATAGAGAAGTCTTCCACGGACATCAATGCAATGCTGCGCGATCTGCTTGCGCTCGTAAGATACCAGCCTGCATACAAGAAGACCATCACGATAGTGGAAGCTCTCGCATCGGGCATCCCGCCAGTCCCTGCCATCGCGGGAGAGCTCAGGCAGGTCTTTATGAATGTACTCGTAAATGCCCTGCAGTCTATGCCGGAGGGCGGGACCCTCAGCGTGTCCACCTCTCTGACCGAGGACGGTGAGAAGGTCGTTGTCGGCATATCCGACACCGGCCACGGCATACCCGAAAGCGAGATGGACAAGGTATTTCAGCCTTTCTATACCAACAGGGAATCAGGCATGGGCCTTGGCCTTTCGATAAGCCACGGCATCATCAGGGGACACGGTGGCGATATAAAAGTGAAAAGCGAGCATGACAAAGGGACAACATTTCTTATATTCCTACCGGTAAAGGAGTCTGCTCTTCTCAGCGGTTCTGTTTCCCCCGTACCTTCTTCCTTGGCGACGGAGGGATGACGGCATGCAGGCTGGGCTCTCTGAACTGAAAGGCAAGCTGCTGATAGTGGACGATGACGAGATCTTATGCTCCATGCTCCGGAAAAGGTTCGCCGGCGAATACGATGTTGCTGCCTTCTCCAACCCCGAGGAAGCGATCGGATACCTGAGACAGGGGGCTCGCGTGGACGTTGTCCTGACAGACCTGATTATGCCGAAGTTGGACGGAATGGAGGTCCTGAACATAGTAAAGTCAGAGTCCTTCAACACTGATGTAGTGATCATGACCGCTTTTGGAAGGATAGACGGCGCTGTTGAAGCAATGAGGAAGGGGGCCTATGACTATGTCACGAAGCCCTTCACAATAGACGAATTGGCGCTGCGGCTCAAAAACATCTTCGAGAAGAGGAGGGTTTTCGAGGATAACATCAATCTCAGGAAACTTATGGATTCCGGGTACCGTCCCGAGAACATTATAGGCGAGAGCGAGGAGATGAAGGAAGTTTACAGGTTCATCGAACTCGTTTCACGTACGGACGCCACAGTGTTTATCAGTGGGGAAAGCGGCACGGGTAAAGAACTTGTGGCCCGGGCCATCCACGCGTTAGGAGACAGAAAGGAAAGACGGTTTGTATCAGTCAACTGCTCGGCCATACCCGAGACCCTGTTTGAATCAGGACTTTTCGGTTATACAAAGGGCGCCTTCTCAGGGGCAACCAGCGACACGCAGGGACTTTTCGAATATGCGAACGGCGGAACATTGTTCCTTGACGAGATAGCCGATACCCCCCTTGCGACCCAGGCGAAGCTCCTCAGGGCCTTGCAGGAGCGCAGTTTCAGGCCGGTCGGCGGCAAAAAGGAGATTTCCGTCAACGTGAGGGTCATCTGCGCAACGAACAGGGACCTGAGAGAGATGATACAGGAAAACAGGTTCAGGGCAGACCTCTTCTACCGCATCAATGTCGTATCGGTCCACCTGCCTCCTTTAAGGGAGCGCAGGAACGACATACCTTTGCTCTTCACTCGGTTCGTGAACAAGAGGAAGAAGATAGACCCCAGGGTCTTCGACTTGCTTTCTCATTACACGTGGCCAGGCAACGTCAGGGAGCTGAAGAACCTCGCTGAGAAGCTTGTGACACTTTCAGATGCGGACACGATAACGCCCCATGACCTTCCGCCAGAGATACTCAGGCTGCGGTACGTGGATGATGACGAAACACTCCCCTATGCCGAGATGAAAAAAAAGGCAATGGAGGAGTTTGACCGTGCAATTATCAGAAAAGCCCTGCTCAAAAATAATGGTAATGTTACAAAGGCGGCCGGTGACCTTCGGCTCGACAGGGCAAATTTTCAGCGCCTGATGAGGAGATATCACATCTCTTCCAGAGAATTTAAGGAACAGGCCGTGGTCCCCCATCCTTCCAGGGATGAAGACCAGAGCCTGTTTTAAGGTTACATTGTTCGCCTGAGTGTCTCTTGTCGGTTATTCCAGTGTTGATTCTCAAGAAGAATTAATCCACAGTCTCACCTAACCCACATAATTCATAAATTTTCCAGATGGGGGGTATTTTGTTCTTTTTTGGGCAAATCGAAGGCGTTGAAAGGGAGACAGGCTGATTTTTCAGCGGCAGGGAGCATCGAGGCCATGCAGAAAAAGTTGTATGAATGGTTTTCGGCAGATTTTGAGCGCGCCTCTCCCTTGATCAGTGTTTGAGGCAACTTTTTTGTTGAACAGTTGGGGTTAACCGGTGTCAGCGGTAAGTCGATGGTGCGCCAGTACGAAGATGTTTTTCCAGGGATAACCGATTGCCAGGCGGAACCATATCCGCCGGGCTGTCTGGACCACCTGGCCGCCAATCTTCAGTAGCCTTAGTCTGAGCTGCTGGATCTGCAGTGTGGCAAACTCCGTTTTATGGAGGGCTTCCCTCAGTCTCAGTACAATCCAGCATGCCGCCATATGGAGAAACAGCCTGAACTGATTGGGAAGGAAGCGGTGGCAACTCAAACGATCAGCCTTCAGACCATTTTTGAATTCGTCAATCCGCACTTCACAGGTGCCACCCCGCTCAGTGTAAAACTCATAGAGTTCCTCTGCTTCAGAAGAGAGATTCGTTACCACAAACCTGCTGTTGGGTCCTTGTGGTAGCCATTCGGCCTTCATTACCACACGTCATTCCTTCGCCCAGCTCTGCGCCTGATGGGCCCCCTCAGTAAAAAGTCGCTGTTTCTGCTCCGTCTCCCTATACCTTTGGTGCGCCTCTTCCAGAAGATCCTCCACCATTCGCTCCAGCACGCCATTGCGGATAAGGCCGATCACATAGCTGAGCCCCTCCTGTTCGCAGTACTCGTACATCTCAGGAACGGCAAAACCCGCATCCCCGCGGATTATGATCTCCGCCCGGGGAAACGCATCCTTCAGCTTCGGGATAATTCTCTTCAGGATCGATACCGCCCCGTAACTGGCGTGTCTGTTACCAGCACGCAGGGCCGCTGTTATCAGTTCCCCTGTATCTGCATCATAGATCACCAAAGGATGGTACATGTACTGATCGTAATAGCCATGAAAGAAGGTAAGCTGCTGGTTGCCGTAGGTGGGATCATCGGTCCCGTCCAGATCCAGAATTATCCTCTTGAGGTTCTTTTTCCGCTTCCGGCCAATGTACATGGCGACAAAATACTCCCCGAGCCGGTGCAGATCCTTAAGGGTAATTGAATTCTCCAGCCGTGACAATGTCGGCTGTGAACCCAGATCATTGTCGCTCAGCATCCGTCCACACGCAGCCTTCAACGCAGGGTCCCCTCTCACCACGTCCGCATCATTACAGTCCTCATACCCGGCAACTACCTGATATACCCTCTGCCTCAGAAGCGTCTCAAGGGT
>CAZNTS010000127.1:0-7758 GCA_964576045.1 uncultured Nitrospiraceae bacterium
CCGGATGAGATTACCTGTCCGATAATCAGGCCGACTACCAGAAAGACTGTGGCGAGAAAGAGTAAACTCCTTGGGGCAATCATATAGCTCCTCCTTGTTAATTGGGTAATTGTTCTCGTTTCCGAGACTAGCGTCCTATAATGTAGCAATAACAATGAAGAAAGTGTGAAGACGGACATGCTGTTTGGGCTGATCAGAAAATTTTGAAGAGCAGACCACCAGCTCCTAAGTTATTAGTGGAACCAATCCGGGTCGACATCGGCTTGAGTCCAGACGTGGATCTGAGATACAATAGACAACCTTGAGGAGCTATCGGGGATTATGACGCGTAGGAGTGTTGTTTTAATAGAATTGTGCGCTGTCCTTGTTCTTTGCGCCTGTTCGGCAAATATAGATAAGAACAAATTCCAGAATGCTAACGATGCAGCCAAGACCTTGGAAAGGTCTGTTGCCGCAGGGATAGCGTATCAGGATCTTGGTAAATTGCTCCAGAGGCTTTCTGATGAGGTCACAATTCTTGATAATACCGTGGACTCTAGGCAGGAGAGGGAGCTGGCGGCTGAATACTCAGTATTGCTTGGAATGTATGAGGACGGGCTATTATTAATGAGGTATCAGGGAGAGTTTTCTGGTCATAATTTCGTGCCTCCTGGTCGTATCTATGTCGGTCAGGATGTGGAACCGATCGTTACAAAATATCGTATCGAGACGGAATCTCATGTGTTTGGACCTACCCATCAGACATGGAAGAGCATATCTGCAGACTCGATCAGGATAATCTGGTATAACGCCGGTCAGCAGCTTAAGAAGGTAGACGCCCTTCTAAAAGAAGAGAGCTGAACAGCGGTATGTTCCGCCCTTGCCAGCAAGCTGGCAAACTGGACTTATTCTTCCTTTAAGACTCTCCACAGTGTTGTTCTTGAGATGCCGAGGAGTTCCGCTGCCCTTGATCTGTTGCCTCCGACCATATCGAGGACCTTTTCAGCGTATTCCTTATTCAACTCGTCGATGGTCATGACCTGGCCGGGTTCCCGCGTCTCGATCTGAAACATAGTAAGGATTTGGGGTAGGCTCTGGAGGGTGATGAGGGAGCCTTTTTCGAGTATGATTGCCCTCTCGATTATATTCTCTAGTTCTCTTACATTTCCTGGAAAACTATAGCGCATTAGAATCTCCATCGTCTCTTTAGAGATACCTGTTATTTTTTTGTTCGACTTGGGAAGGTGTTTGTTGAGAAAGTAGAGCGAAAGGGGCTCAATGTCGTCCTTTCTATCTCTCAACGCCGGAATGAATATCTCCATCACATTGAGCCTGTAATAGAGATCCTCACGGAACCTGCCATCCGCGATAAGGCCCCTCACAGGCTGGTTCGTAGCGGAGACAAACCGCACATCGACCTTAATAGCCCGTGTGCCTCCGACCCGGTAGAACTCCTTTTCCTCAATCACTTTCAGAAGTTTCGCCTGAAGGTTTGGGGCCATCTCGGATATCTCGTCGAGAAACAGGGTTCCGGAATCTGCGATCTCAATGAGGCCCTGTTTTGTGCGCACAGCACCTGTGAATGCACCTTTTTCGTGACCAAATAGCTCGCTAGCTAGGAGTTCCTCTGTCAATGTGGCACAGTTTATCGATAGGAAGGGCATATTCTGGCGCCTGCTCGTGAAATGGATAATCTTCGCCAGGAGGCTCTTTCCGACACCGGTCTCGCCGGTGAGAAGTACGTTGCAGTCGGAGTCCTTTATCCCCTCGATCACGTTAAGGATCTTCTGCACGCTCTCGCTTTTGGCGATAATAGTGATTTTTTTGTTCATGCCGAAGTAAGCCTTAAGCGCCACGTTCTCTTTCCTTAATATCTTGCGCTCGTGAATATTCTTAACCTTGAGGATAAGCTCATCCAGATCAAAGGGCTTCGTGATGTATTCATAGGCGCCCTTCTTCATAGCTTCCACGGCCGAGCCAATGCTGCCGAAACCGGTGACGACTAGTACCTCGATCTCTGAATTTTTTTCTTTTACTTTTTCGAGAAGTTCGATGCCGTTCATCTCCGGCATCTTTATGTCAGTGATGAGGACGTCATAGTGGTCGGCGACGATCTGCTCCATGGCCTCACGCCCGTTTCTCGTGCCGGTCACGTCGTATCCTTCCTTCTTGAGCGTGTATACGAGGTGTTTGAGAGTTATTTCCTCATCTTCTGCTACGAGAATCCTAAACTTCACTCGCGCTTCCCCTTCGGCAACGTAATCGTAAACGTTGTGCCCTTTCCTTCCAGGCTCTCGGCGTCTATTTCGCCGCCATGTTTTTTTACAATATTGAACACTATGGCGAGTCCAAGGCCCGTCCCCTTGTCTCTGGTAGTATAGAACGGCTCGAATATCTTTTCTACCTTATCCGCCGGAATCCCCCTGCCCGTGTCAGATATCACGATCTTCAGCGACTTATCTTCTTCGCGGGATCTAACCTTCAGCTCTCCCGAACCCGACATCGCATCGATGGAGTTGGCAAAAAGGTTGATGAACAGCCGCTCCATCTGTTCGGGGTCAGCTTCTATCTTCAGTCCTTCGGGCTCTATGTCGATAGAGAAGACGACCCCGAAAGCATCTGACGAAGAACTTGCGAGTTTGTAAGCCCCCAAGATGATTTCCTTAAGGTTGATATCCCTCACGAGCGGATCCTTCCCCCTTGCAAATTCGAGGAGGTCCCCGACGATCCTTTTTACCCTGATCGTTTGACCCACAATATCATTAATTATCTCGTTCACCATGGGTGAGCACTCGGCCTTTTTCTCCCTTTCGAGCATTTGCGCCGAAAGATAGATGTTGTTCAGCGGGTTGTTGAGCTCGTGGGCCACGCCGGAGGCGAGGGTGCCAATGGCAGCGAGTTTTTTTGACCGGAGGAGTTCCATGTTCTTTTTCTCTATCTCTTCCTCCCGTTGCACGAGCTGGTCTTCCATCTCGTTGAACTTACGGATGAGTACCCCCACCTCATCCTTTTGAGAGGTGACAGGCAAGCGGTGAAAGTCCCCTTTGCCTGTCTCTTCGACGACTGCGATAAGCTTCTGAAGGCGGTTTACCACATTTCTGCTGATGAGGAAAAGCATTCCCAGACCGCTGATGAGAAAGAGCGGAAAGAAGATGAGTATTGCAACCTTTGAGATGTTCGCGACGTCCTCTGCATTTTGTCTCGCTAGGCCGTCTATGTCTTTGGATACGATGAGTATCTCCTCACCCGTTTTTCTGAGGGCAGCGATATCCGAGTCCAGCCCCATAAGTTCCGAGATGGCCTTGTGATCGGGGGGGAGCTGGAACACCCCTTCGAGGTATTTAGCGGCCTGCATGGGGCGCTCAAAGACGGCGAGTTCCATAAGCGGAAAAAATCGCGAATACCTGTTATAGGATGGTCCTGATGCTCCAAGCGAGGTGAGAAGATCATCTATGGTCAGCTGTATTTTTTTGAACCTCTCACTATATTCTTTGATAAGTATTCTCATAACAGATAATTTTCCTGTTCTGTCCGCTGCCAAGTTCTCCGTCAGAAGAGTGTCAAGCTGGGTGAGGTACTGGTAGATGGCCGCCGACTCCGAGCTAGCTGATTGGGAACCGTAAAGAAAATAATTCTTTTCATGTCTTCTCAGCTGAAGGGCCTTGCTCCTTACGGTATCGGTAAGTTCGAGGAACCGGATCTCTTTCCTGATCTCGATAAAATTCACGTATTCAAATGTCGAGAGAATGGCGATTATAAACGCGCTGATAAAAAAACTGAGGGCTATCTTCTTCTTAAGCGACATATGTTCAGGGTCTCTGCAGCGTATTGTATAACATTTGGGATTGAAAGGAGAACATGGCTAGGAGGAATTCTTGCGTACAGTTCTGAAGTACCTGTAAATAAAGAAAAGGGCGAGGAAGGCCACAACCAAAAAGATTGCCAGATGTTCGATACTTGATATGTCTTTCCTTATGATCAGAAGGCTGTTGCCGCCAAGGTATCCGGCTCCCACCATAAATGCGATTGTGAAAGAAGAAGACACCGCATCGGTGGCCACGAATTTCAGCAGCGACATCCGCATCACACCTGAAACGAGAAGCACCTGTGCCCGAAGTCCTATGATATGCCTTCCAAACAACAGAACAAGGATCCCCCATCTGTTGAAGTTTTCCTCGAGTTGCAAGAATTTTTTTTGTGGTAGGATGCTTTTGAACCTTTCGCGGGTGACTACCATTCGGCCGTATTTTTTCCCCACGAAGTATAGGACGAGATCTGTTATTAAAACTCCGGAATAAACAATGATGAAGGCAGGCAGAGGCTTTACCACCCCATTTGCAAGGAGGAATCCGCATAAGATCAGCGTCGTATCTTCGGGGAAGGGCAATCCTATTCCGCCGAGTATCAGGAGGCCAAATAGTCCGAGATAGGGAAACTGTTGCAGGATCGCCGAAAACTCCATCGAAGCACTAGAACCCAACGTGGGCTGCACGAGGATAAGGCCGAATCCCAAACTTTATCATCACGGCTCTGCTGTTTTGTAAGCCCTAATGTTTCATGATCGTACCACGAGCACAGGACATGGCGCAAGGCCGATCACCTTTTCCGCAACGCTTCCCATAAGGAGTCTTCTCAGTCCTGTTCTCCCGTGCGAGCTCATGGTAATAACATTTGCTTCCACCCTCTTTGCGATATCTGTGATGATCTGGTAGGCCTCACCCTCTGCCACAAAGGGTTCTGCTTTTACTCCTTCCTGCTCGGCATGCTCACAGATGGAGCGCACGAACTTCTTTGCTTTTAAGATCATGTCATCCACCGCTTTGGGGGCCTCCGCGTAAAATTCGGTAGGCACGTCCACGACAGATACGGCTTCGAGTTGTCCTCCATAGGACTTTGCAAAATCTATAGCCCTTTCGGCGGCAACCCTGCTGTATCGGGAGCCGTCGGTTGCTATAAGTATCCTTCTCCAGCCGATTTGAGAATTGTCTGGCACGACCAGAACGTCTATCTGGCTATGGCCGATGACTCGCGCCGTAACGCTTCCCACCAGCGTCTTCTCGAGGTGCCTAGTACCTTTCCTCCCCATTACGATCAGGTCACAGTTCTCGGCCCCGGCAAGGTCAACGATTTTCTCGTATATCTCGCCTTCCTCGCACACTGTTTTTATGAGGGCCCTTTCAGTCTGGGCGATCTCAATAGCTGTCGAAAGAGCCTTTTCACACGGTTGTCTCAGGGCTGTTCTGATATCCCTTACACCCACAAGCTCCAAGTCCCCTTCAAAAAGGGGAGCCACGGAGACCACTGTTATCCAGCTCTTCTCATCACTGGCCAGTTTGAAGGATTCCCTTAAGGCATGAAAACTTGAATCCGATCCGTCCACAGCGACAAGTATCTTCCTGCATCGAGCCATACGTTATATGTTGCCATGTTCCAGAACTTCCTGAGCCGCTTCACGGGCTGCTCTCCGTCCCTTGAACATCGAACCGAGCACTATAGAGGCACCAAGAAGCAGAGCAAGGGCCATGATGGCGAAGCTTGTGTTTTTGAGTATCTTAATTGTTCCCGCGCCGAGGGTCTGTATCAAACCCAACTGAGACAGATAGACAGGCACCATCAGCCCACGACTGAAGAGGACAATCACCATAATGACGCCCATGACCACCTTTATCATGAAAGGCTTTACATAAGTGGTACCTATGGCACCCAGTTGTATGCCGAACAGGGAACCGGCCAGGATGATCATCGCAAGACGGATGTCAACCAGTCCATGCATAGCATATTTGAAGCTACCACCCAGCCCCATAACAAATGCGATAACCAGCTCTGTTGCCGAAGCCATCAGGCTCGGGGCTCCCATCACATAGATCATAGAAGGAACACCGATAAAACCGCCGACTGCGATTGTTGCCGCGAGCATACCGGTCGCAAAGCCAAGAGGTATCGTAAACAGTACTGAAATTCTAGCGTTCAAGCTCTTGAAATATACCATAGTCCCTGGAATATTTATTGACTGAACCCAGCGTGCAAGTTTGGTAACTTTTTCTTCCTCATGTAAGTTCCCTGACTTGTAGGTTTTCAAGGCATCCTTTAGAACAAAACCCCCCACAACTGCAAGGATAATAACAAAGGCTACACTCACGTAAAGATTCGACCCAGCATCTCCGAAGGTTTTCTTTATGCTTTCCTGTACATGAGCGCCGTAGAGGACTCCCGCTTCTGCCGATATACCGAGGACAATGCCCAATTTTACATCCACTTGTCCGTACTTCGCACGTTTGAGAGCCCCTATTAGCGCCTTAGGGAACTTGTGGCACATATTGCTTGCTACTGCTACGAGCCCGGGCACGCCCAAGCTCATCATTGCGGGGGTCAGAACGAAGGCCCCTCCCGAACCGATAAAACCGCTCACAAGACCTCCGACAAAACCAACAATAAAAAGGTATGTGATGTTCATTACGTCAAGGTTGATAAAGTTCGCTGCTTCTCTCACCAGATCATGCATGTTATTTCACCTCCTTTTTTTTCTTTGCCGCCTCGATACCCAGCACTGTCCAGAATTTCCCGGTGAATGAGCCGTGTACCGCAGAAAACAGAAAGGCCACTGCGATCGGTAAGAAAGCGAATAATCCGCCACGGCTTAAATAATCATTGGCGAGATTCTGATTCGAAAGAAGAATTCCGTAGAGTGCGAATGATATCACCCCTGTAATGATCAGCGACACCAAGGGCTTCTTCCTACTACTGCCATAATTTTTTGCCATTACTTGCCTCCATTTTGTGAGGGCACCTTAATCGGGCCTCAATTATTTTCTGTCTCTATACGCCGTCAGCAACAACAACTAACGGACACCTAAGATTCTGCCAGGCCGCTGAAAGCCCGGTGCCTTTCCCCTTGCATTCAGTGTCCAGATTTTCAGCAGATTCGGTCACGACAAAGAGGACACCTCTTTCCGTATTGGTATAATCGATGATAGCCTGTTTGAGACAGCCGCTTTCCCTTACTAGCCGATAGGTTATTTCCTTGCCCGTTAGCTCGGAGATACACTGCGCAAGCACGGGATCCTTTCCTTCAGGAGACGAGAGGTATAGGACATCCAGACTTGCACTTATCCTCTTACACGCGTTCACGGCGTATCTAAAAGTTTTCGGGTCCATATGGCCTTTTCGCACGGCTAGGAGAACTCTTCTATCCCCTTTCATCAACTCTCTGGCAGTTTCAAAATCGCCTTCTTCCGCAAAGGAGACTGCAGACATGAGGTTTTCTATGCTCTTTCTGATCCCGCCCATAGGTATTACCTATCTCTTTGCACCCGGTGCGGAGATTCTTGCCGTCTTGCGCGGGACCTGTCTGTCATACTGGCGGTCCCTAGTCTGGTCCCTCATAATTTCCCTTGCCGTCTCGAATTCTCCTGCCTCGGCAAAGGTAATTGCTGTGAAGAACTGTTCTAATTTCTTTGCGAACCCTTTCATTTTCCTGTTCCTCCCTTCACTGTTTGTTAATGATGTATTTCATCTTTCGTGCCAGCCTAGAAAAACGACGCAACATATTGAAAGTGCAGATAAAAAGGTTTATTGTCCCAATACCTGTGTAGTAAGAAGGTGATGCATATTGCAACTGATAACTAGTTTGAGGGATATCATTTTGCCCTATAGCCAGTGGCGGAGACTTTTTACGGTGAGGTTGCATATTGCAATATGCGCCATAAAAGGTGAAACATTGTTAAATGATGAAGGGGATGTGGTAAAGGGTGAACTTGCCTGACGGCAAAGCCGTGATAC
>CAZNTS010000128.1:0-3480 GCA_964576045.1 uncultured Nitrospiraceae bacterium
GGGGCTCCTCCGGCGGCAGGAGGCTATGGGGCTCCTCCGGCGGCAGGAGGCTATGGGGCTCCTGCGCAGGGACATCAGCCGGCTGCGGCTGGCGGGTATGGAGCTCCTTCATCGGGAGGATACGGCAAATAGAGCAGATGCCAATAAAACGAGAGGGGCTTGTAAGATGAAGAAGATATTGATTGCTGTTGATGACACAAACGGCACCAAAAACGCATTTGCAGTGTCTGTGAGGACGTGTATGTGTATTCGCCCCGAGACCATCTTGCTATTATACGTTGAGAAATTCGAGGGAAGGTCTCTCATTGATGAGATGCTAGGCGATGCAGAAATGTCGACACTGACGGACGTTTTGCAGGGGACAGCATATCAGGATGCGCTCGATGCTAAGGCGCAGAAGATCCTTGAGTATTACCGGGAGGAACTCGAGGGTAAAGGCCTTACTGGAGTAAAGACCTTGGTGAGGAAAGGTCACCCTGCTGAAGAGATATTGAAAGCCGCAAAAGAAGAGGGTGCGGACATGATTATCATTGGCTCGCGCGGCAAAAGGGTTTCACATCTCTTCATGGGAAGTGTGAGCAGAGAGGTGGCAAATACTTCAGAGGTCCCGGTATTGCTCGTGAGATAGGGATTGAACAGTGATGTGATCAATTGCCCTGCGTTCTTGCGCAGGGCAATTTTTTTTCAAAAGGAACGCGAAAAAGCAGGTTTTCAGTAAGCGTTGAGATGGGTCAATGCGTTATAATAAATAAATTGATTTCTTTCCAGCAAGGGAGTAATGTTGACAAAGTGAAGAGGATCTTGGTGTTAGGGGGAGGCCTTACTGGCCTCTCCGCAGGCTATTTACTGGCGCAGGCGGGATTCGGGGTCAGGGTTTTTGAGGGTGATTCCACTGTTGGAGGCCTTTCAAAGACTATCGTTCACGAAGGGTTCAGGTTCGACCTCGGAGGACACAGATTCTTTACCAGGAACAAAGCGGTCGATGATTTTGTGAGAAGTCTTATGGGAGACGAACTGGTTTCCGTCCCCAGGAAAAGCAAGATATATATGCGCAAGCGCTATTTCGATTATCCGCTGAAACCGATAAATGCCCTCTTTGGTCTGGGCATACCTGCTACGGCAAAGATAATAAGCGATTATGGGGTTGAGAGGGTGAAACGCTTTGCCAAGGCTAAGGCCGATGTCTCGCTTGAGGACTGGGTAGTTGGCAATTTTGGGCGCACAATGTTCGATATCTATTTCAAGGAATACAGCGAGAAAGTGTGGGGAATAAAATGCAGCATGATAAGCGCTGACTGGGTAGCCCAGCGCATCAAAGGGCTTTCCCTTGCAAAGGCTGTTAAGAATGCCTTTTTCCGGCTGCACGGCAATAACTTGCCGACTCTCGTGGATAGGTTCCTCTATCCTGAACTTGGGATAGGACGCATCTCCGACAGGCTCAGGGACGAGATAGAGGCACATAATGAAGTGGTGACGGCGACGCGCGTCGTACGTATCCAGCATTCCAATTCTAGGATAGAGAGCGTTACTGTAAACAGTGGCAGAGGACCTGATGTAGTGCATGGAGAGGAAATCATATCGAGTATGCCCATCACAAGCCTCGTCCGTATGTTGCGCCCCGCTGCGCCTGCTAGAGCACTGGAGGCCGCGGATAAACTGAGGTTCAGGGACCTTGTGGTTGTTGCTTTGATGGTAAACAGGAAAAGAGTTACTGACCAGACTTGGATTTACATTCCAGAGAGGAACATCCCGTTCGGAAGGATTCACGAGCCGACAAACTGGAGCGAGAAGATGGCACCTGAAGGCAAGACCCTTCTTGTTGTCGAGTTCTTCAGTTTCAGGGGAGACGAGATATGGAATGAGACGGATGAAGGACTCGTCCGGACAACGGTAAAGCACCTTGAAAACCTCGGGTTTGTGAGTAGAAACGATGTTGTGGGCGGCGTTGTGCGGCGGGTACCGAGGGCATACCCGCTTTTTGAGGTAGGTTACAAAGAAACGTGCGGGGAGTTATACGAATACCTGAGGGGGTTCAAGAACCTTCATATAGCAGGCCGGGGCGGTATGTTCAGGTATTACAATATGGACCACGCAATTGAGTCGGGGTTTGCCACGGCTGATCGGATTATAAGAACCAACGGGAATGCTGTTAGGCAGGGGGTCGATACCTGGTGCAAAGAGAATGAGGATGTTGTAAGTGGGGATGAGGTATCGCTTCACTGAGTTCGTAATTTAAGAAGAGGAAGGCGCTCCGCGATGAAATGTGCACTGGTTGTCCCTTCATGGGCACCGGAGGAAATTTTCGCGTCTAAAACAGCTGGCTCGCAGCTCAATTACTGGCAGCCCCTTGGGACTCTCTATGTAGCCGCGGTGCTTCTAAAAGCTGGTCACGAGGTGAAGTTCTTCAACGGAGCCTTCATGACCAATGAAGCCATCCTTGAAGAGTTGGGGCGCTTTCAGCCGGAGTTCGTCGGGATATATTCCACTACCTTTGGATGGAATAAGGCGAAAAAGGCTTCCGTTGATTTCAGGAGGATTCTTCCCGCGTCCTTCCTATGTGCCGGCGGTCCATATCCTATTGCCATGCAGGAGAGCTGTCTTGAAGATGCAGGCTGGTCGCTTGATGCGGCGGTTACGGGTGAGGGGGAATTCACTGTCCTCGAAATGGTCGAAAGACTCTGCGAGGGCAAAAGTCTTGAGGGAATACAGGGTGTTGTATACAGGGACGGGAATATGATAAGGAAGAACCCTCCCAGACCATTAATTACTGATCTCGATTCCCTCCCGTTTCCTGCTAGGGAACTCCTCGGTGATGCGAACCGCTACATCCCGCCTCCGGCCACCTACCGGAGAAAACCTGTGGCAGTGCTGATGACTTCGAGAGGTTGCAACAGGAGGTGCATTTACTGTTTTCAGATCGATAAGGAAAGGAAGAGAGGGATCCGCTACCGGAGCGTGGAGAACGTTCTGCAGGAGATAGAACATTGCATTAGACAGGGATACAGGGAGATAAAATTTATTGATGACACTATGGCTGCCGATTATGACAGGGCAATGAGTATAGCGAGAGAAATCAAGGCGCGTAGGCTTGATTTTACCTGGTTTGCTTCAGCCTGCGTGAACCAGGTGGACAAGCCGCTCCTCAAAGCGTTCAAGGAAGCAGGTTGCTGGGCGATTCTCTTCGGTGCGGAAAGCGGGGTACAGAAAAACCTCAACACAATACGAAAAGGGACGACACTGGCGCAAATCCGTGCTGCGGTGAATGCGGCAAAGGAAGTGGGGATCAGGGTTAGCACGCCTTTTCTTTTTGGGATCCCCGGTGAGACGTTTGAGGATGGCCTCCGGACCATACAGTTCGCAATCGATCTCAAACCGGACATTGCAAATTTTCACGCGATTACTCCTTTTCCAGGGACCTACCTGTACGACAATCTAGACAAGTATGGCAGTATGTCTGAAGATCTGACGGATTTCACCTAT
>CAZNTS010000129.1:0-9329 GCA_964576045.1 uncultured Nitrospiraceae bacterium
GAACAGGCTCACAAATAGGTTTCGATCAGTCGTCCCTGTCGGACAAAGGATGACACCAGGATCAGATTTGGTCTGATTTGTTTCTATTCATGTCGGTCGTAAAATAATTTCAGGGCATAGGGTAATTCCCGAAAAGCGGCCCCGCCGGAGTCCCCCTCTTGGCGGCCTCCTCCACAACCGCCTGGCCCTGGTTACCCTCCTACAGCGTTATAGAACGAGTCTCTCTCCACCGGTATTTTCCCCGCCTTTTCGATGAGAGCCGCCAGTTCTCTTCTTGCCATTCCCTCACTGCTCATCGCGCCTGCGAAATGGGTTATTTTTTCCTCCACAATAGTACCGTCCAGATCGTCCGCTCCAAAAAGTAGCGAAAGCTGTGCGATCTTCTCACCAAGCATGATCCAGTAAGCCTTAATGTGAGGTATGTTGTCCAGAACCAGCCTGCTGACCGCGATGGTCTTCAGATCGTCGATACCGGAAGTGTAAGAACCGCCGATATCAGTGTTTCGCGGATGATACGCAAGGGGGATGAACGCCTGAAAACCCCGGGTCTCATCCTGCAAATCTCTCAGTCTGAACAGGTGATCGACTCTGTCTTCGGCGTTTTCGATGTGGCCGTAAAGCAATGTAGCATTTGTCGGTATTCCACACCGGTGGGCCTCCCTGTGCACTTCAAGCCATCTCTCCCCGGATATCTTCTCGGGACATAGTTTTTTCCTGACTCTTTCAGCAAATATCTCTGCCCCTCCCCCCGGCATAGCCCCCAGACCGCTCCCTTTCAGTCTCTCAAGAACCTCCCTGATAGGGCGCCCGCTTATCCTGGAGAAATAGTCTATCTCCACCGCGGTAAAGGCCTTTATGGTGATGAGAGGATATGCACTCTTGATGCTTGAAAGCATCGCAAGGTAGTATTCTAAAGGCCATTCGGGGTGAAGTCCACCGACGATATGGACCTCACTGAAGGGACTTCTGAGTTCGGGGTTCAACGTTCGCAGCTTTTCGATGATCTCTTCGATAGTGAATTCGAATGCGCCGACCTCTCCCATGGAGCGGCTAAATGCGCAGAATCTGCATCTGTTGACGCAGACATTGGTGGGATTAATATGACGATTCGCTATGAAATATACCTTCCTGCCGTTGTTCTTCTCAGCAACACTGGACGCAAGCCTGCCCAAGAAAAATATATCGTCACTGCGGAACAACGCCAATGCATCTTCCCTCGTCAGCCTTTCTCCGGACGAAACCTTATCTCCTATGCTTCTCAGCATTGTTCATTATAAAACAAAGAGGGTCTCTGTTGCCTCGGACGGGCGTCAAACGACCTTGGGAGGGGCGATGTAGGTGACGCAGACCTCCCTCCCCGCCTCCATGTTAAAATAATTAGATGTTTACAAGCGAGCTTATCATCGAAGGTGCCAGGCAGAACAACCTAAAGAATATCCATTTGAAGCTGCCCCATGACACGTTCATCGCCGTAACAGGCGTATCTGGCTCAGGGAAATCGTCTCTCGCCTTTGACACAATCTTCGCAGAGGGCCAGTGGAGGTTCATTGAATCCATCTCCACCTACGCAAGACTGTTCCTAGAAAAACTTGACAGGCCTGATGTTGACACTATTCATAACATAAGGCCTGCTGTAGCCCTCGAACAGAAGAACCCCGTGCGCGGTTCCCGTTCCACTGTAGGCACGCTGACAGAAATATATGATTACTTCAGGCTTTTGTACGCCAAGGTCTCGACGCCCTACTGCCCCCAGTGCGGCAAAGAAGTCCGAAGATGGGATACCTCGCAGGTCGTGCATCTGCTTACAGAGAATTATTCGGGAAGAAAGGCACTTATAGTCTTCGAGACATCAGAGTCTATGGAAAAACTCAAGAAACGAGGTTATCACCGCCTTCTTCTGAACGACGAGGTCGTAGATATGGATGCGGTCGATGCGCCCTCCCAGTCCACACCCTATGCTGTCGTGCTGGACAGGCTTGTGATAAAGGATGATTCGAGGCTGCCTGATTCGATTGAAATGGCATGGAAGGAAGGAAATGAACGGATCAAGGTTGTGATGGTGGATGAAAGACCTGACATTGCTGGGGCATTGGTACTCACCGGTGCACATGCATGCGATGCGTGCGGTATAGAACTGCCTGAGTCGTCGCCCCTCCTTTTCTCTTTCAATCATCCCGTAGGGGCATGTCCCAGGTGCAAGGGCTTTGGAAATATCCTTGTGTATGATGAGGAGCGTATCGTTCAGGACAAGTCCCTCTCGCTGTCCGAAGGTGTCATTGAGCCGTGGGAGAAACCAGCTGCAAAATGGTGGAAACGGCAGTTGATCGCGGGGGCGAAGAAAGCCGGAATCGATATAAGAAAACCCTTCGCGGAATTCACCGAAGAAGAGAAGGGAAAGATATTCGGTGGAGAGCAGAACTTTTACGGAATTGACGACTTCTTTGAGGAGCTCGAGAGCAAGAGATACAAGTTGCATGTGAGAGTATTCCTGAGCAGGTACAGAAAAAGTTCCGCTTGTCCGGAATGCGGTGGTAAGCGACTCAGAAAAGAGGCGCTCTCTTACAAGATCGCCGGGCATGATATCGCAGAGCTTTCAGACTTTCCGGTCTCGAAGCTTACCGGTTTTTTCACCGACATAGACCTTTCCCTGTTCCAGAGGGACATAACAAAAGAGATACTGAGACAAATTTCGCTCAAGCTTTCATTTCTCGAGCGTGTCGGCCTCGGTTACCTAGCGCTGAGCCGGCAGGGAAAGACCCTTTCAGGGGGGGAGTACCAGAGGGTGAATCTCTCGAATCAACTAGCATCTTACCTCACAGGAACCCTTTATGTCCTGGATGAGCCGACTGTGGGGCTCCATGCTAGAGACACCGAAAGGGTAGCGGAAATAATGTCTGAACTCTCCACGCTCGGGAATACGGTGATCGTAGTCGAACATGATATAGGCATGATCAAAGCGGCCGAATGGATAGTGGAACTGGGACGCGGGGGAGGACATCTGGGAGGTGAGATCGTTTTCTCGGGACCAAAGGAAAAATTCATAAAGGCAAACACGCTTACCGCACAGTATCTGAAGGGCACTGCCCGAGTAGAGACGTTGAGCGGAACAAGGCTTCCCGTAAAAGACAAGAAGGTGTTGGCCCTCAAAGGTGCGAGGGGAAACAACCTTAAGGACGTGGACCTGCAGATCCCCCTCCAGACCCTGACGGCAATCACTGGCGTTTCGGGATCTGGGAAGAGCAGTCTAATAGTCGAGACACTCTATCGTGCCCTCGCAAAAGCCTTCGGGATTCAGGAGGAGCCGTCCCTTCCATACCGTTCCTTAATAGGGAAAGAACTCGTAAAAGGCCTGAAGATCATAGATCAGACTCCCATCGGCAGGTCGCCGCGTTCAAACCCCGTCACCTATCTGAAGATATTTGACCAGATAAGGAAACTGTTCTCTGAAGAGATGGAGTCAAAGGCCCACGGTTACGGCCCGGGGTTCTTCTCTTTTAACGTGCCGGGCGGGAGATGTGAGAACTGCAAAGGGGAAGGGTACCAGAAGATGGAGATGTATTTCTTCGAAGACATCTATGTCAGGTGCGAAGCGTGCGACGGAAAGAGGTATAAGCCGGAGGTACTGAAGATCACCTACAACAGGAAGAACATCGTCGATGTGCTCAACATGACTGTTGATGAGGCAGTAGAACTCTTTTCGAACGCGGAACACATAGTCACCAAGCTCTCCCTGATGAAAGACGTGGGTCTGGGATACCTGAAGCTGGGACAGCCCGCTACCACCCTTTCTGGTGGTGAGGCGCAAAGGCTAAAGATATGTTCCGAGCTGCCTTACTCTCATCATTTCCCTGCAAAGGGGGTACGGAAGGATAAAGGGTTCCTTTACATTCTGGATGAACCGACTGTGGGACTCCATTTCAACGATGTGAAACTCCTTATTAATGTCCTGAGGATGCTTGTCGAGGCCGGTAACACCATTGTGGTGATAGAGCACAACCTCGACGTCATTGCTGCTTCGGACTGGATCGTGGACCTCGGCCCCGAAGGAGGCGACGGGGGTGGCAATATAATTTTTGAAGGGACACCGAATGAAATCGTGAAAGTGAGCGAGTCATATACGGGGAGCTATCTGAAGAGCGTTCTGGGCGGTTGATAACGCACTTCTTGCCTTATCCTTGAACGCACTTAACACGCAAGAATCGCGTGACAAGTTCAATAGAACGCACACGATACCGTCGCGCACAAATTTTTTAGATGTCAGTTATCCGATAAGAAACTGCCCGCGGAAACCAGCGCACATCTCATTTTCCATTATCTGGTTGTTACCTCTATAAAGAAACAGATTATTGTCTTACGCTTCTACCAGACTGATATTATAGTCGGCAGCGTTTCCAAATATCTCGTCATCCTATCTTCCATGTTACGTGTCACGTCATTCGGGCTTTCCCTGCGACTGTCGGTGTTGTGATTCTTCTTTGCGCTGCTGGACCCGCGGTTGAGAATACTGCTGCTGGAGTTGCTTCTGGTGCTGCGGTTGCTGAACAAGGGGTTGCTTTTTTTGCTGCTCCCGCATTTGTTGCTGCTGTGGTTGCTGAACACGCTGTTGTTTCTGTTGCTCTCGCATCTGTTGCTGGTGTCGCTGAACATCAGGCCTCTGTTGATATTGCTCCTGTCTTTGATGTCTCAGTTCCTGTCTCTGTTCTCCAAGTCGAGGCTTATAACCTTGGATGCCCCACGTTCCCTGTCGTTCCCAGTACCGGTTATTATGCCAGCTCCTCCAATTCTGTTGAAGTCGCTGGTTTGAAATACGTTCATAATTCCACTTGTGCCCATGCCAATCATGGTCTCTGTAATACCTTCTCCAGTCCGGATCTATATCAAAATAAAAACTAGGTACATTGTTATAAAAAGCCCAGCTCCTATCATAATAATGTGAGCGGTACCAGCGCCCTTCCCATAGACGCCACCACCAGCCATTCCAGAAGAACAAGTCGACATTAATTTCGGGAACGACGTAGACATCGTTAGCATCTGGCATCACTATTACGTCAGGAGGCCCCTCAAATACGACAGGTGGCGGAAGAGCAATTCCAATATTTATATCTATTCTTGCCATTGTTGGAACGGGAGCAACAATTGCCAAAGCTAAAAAAATTGAACCCAAAAGTGACTTTTTCATTCTCTTACCTCCTTGTCGGATTTCATCGCGAGTCGCTTTTGCCCGCAGTCTCCTTAGCTCAATTATCGCACAAAAAGCAAATTTATCCTAGATAATCGTGCTGGTCCATGGGAACAGACATTAGCAATGCACAGAAACAGGTTGTCTGAGGGGACCAGGCCAACATATAGTAAAAAATGGTTATTAACCCGCCCCTTAACGCTTGTAATGCTCCTTCCAAAACAAATGAATTCATAAGGCGGAATTGCTCTGTCGGCCTGACATGACGCGCCAACGCCGTTCTAGTATAATAACAGCATGTTTTTCCATGTCTGTAAAGGATTTGTCGCAGCTTCCCTCCTGCTGGCAGCAGTCCCAGCATGTAAAGTAAGTCCGGATGCAACCGTCAAGGCAATTCGGGAGGACGTGCCCCCCGAACCTGCATATGGGGATACCCTTATAGAAGGCACGATAGGAGAACCTACCGTTCTTATTCCGATGCTGGCCGGCGACAGTGCATCCCATCAGGTTGCGGGACTTGTATTTAACGGCCTAGTGAAATACGACACTGACCTGAGCATTATCGGCGATCTTGCAGAATCATGGGACATTTCGGAGGACGGGCTTGTTATCACATTTCACCTGCGTAAGGGCGTGAAATGGACTGACGGTTTCGAATTCACTTCAGACGACGTGATGTTCGGATACAATGCAATCATCAGCGAAAAGACACCGACCGCCTATGCCGAAGATTATCTGCAGGTGAAAAAGGCTGAAGCACCCGACAAATACACCTTCAGGGTGACATATAAGAAGCCTTTTGCCCCTGCTCTTTCCTCTTGGGGAAACCTCGTGGTGCTTCCCAAACATCTCCTCGAAGGTAAGGACATAACGAAGGACGATTTTAAGCGACACCCCATCGGCCTAGGACCATATAAATTTAAAAAGTGGGTTACCGGGCAGGAAGTGGCGCTCGACTCGAACTACGACTACTTCGAAGGCAGGCCATATATAGATCAGTATGTTTACCGTATAATACCGGACTCTGCTACGATGTTCCTTGAACTTAGGACAGGCGGGATCGATATAATGGGGTTGACACCGCTTCAATACACAAAACAGACAGAAAACGATTACTTCAGAAAGAACTTTCATAAATTCCGTTATCCGACCTTTGCCTATACCTATATGGGCTTCAACCTGAAACATCCCTTCTTTCAGGACAAACGTGTAAGACAGGCTATCGCTCATGCGATAGATAAACAAGAAATAGTGGACGTTATCCTCTTTGGTCTTGGCAAACCGGCCACCGGCCCCTATGTGCCTAATACCTGGCCTTATAATCCAGATGTGAAAACATATGAATATAATCCTGAGAAGGCAAAGCAGCTTCTGAAAGAAGCTGGATGGGGAAATAACGGAGGCGATGGTATCCTTAGAAAAGACGGCCGCCCCTTCAGGTTTACGATCCTGACCAACATGGGGAACGCTTCAAGAATGAATACGGCCACCATCATTCAATGGAGGCTCGCAAAGATCGGCATAAAGGTCGATATTAAAGCCCTCGAATGGTCCACCTTCGTCAATGAGTTCATCGATAAGAGACGGTTCGAGGCGGTAATAATAGGATGGGGCATCTCTCTCGACCCTGACCAATATGACATCTGGTACTCGGGCAAAACAAGGGAGAAAGAGTTCAATTTTGTTAGCTACAGCAACCCGGCGGTAGATGCCCTTCTCGAAAAAGGGCGCAGGACCTTCGATATCGAGAAAAGAAAGAAGGCGTACTTCAGGATACAGGAGATACTTGCCGAGGACCTTCCATACATATTCCTGTACGTGCCCGACGCGACACCAATAGTAAATGCGAGGTTCAAAGGAATAAAACCCTCGCCGATAGGGATAGAATATAACCTTCATAAATGGTATGTACCGAAACCGCTTCAGCGTCACGTGATGGAGCCTTAAATGCTCATGTATCTGTTCAAACGTATCCTTGAAATGATACCGACCCTGTTCGGCATCACCCTTATATCATTCTTTATCATCCATCTAGCACCGGGCAAACCGACCGACGTCTTCAGCGAGTTTAACCCGAAGATCACACCCGAGGCGAGGGAAAAACTTGAGAAATATTACGGCCTCGATAAGCCAATAGCGAAACAGTACTCGATATGGCTCAAGAGGTTGGTAAAGTTCGATTTCGGAGAATCTTTTTCATCGGATCACCGGCCGGTCATTCAAAAGATATGGGACACTAAACGCCCCTTCATTGAGCGGAGGCTTTTTGTGACTTTTATGATAAACGTACTCTCCCTGTTAATAATCATGGCCATCGCAATACCTATAGGCATCTCTTCGGCAACACGCCGGAATTCTCTCTACGATAAGATCATGACTACGACGGTCTTTGTGGGGTTCGCCATGCCCTCCTTCTGGCTTGCACTTCTTCTTATGATTTTGTTCGGCGTGCATCTCCACTGGCTCCCGATATCACAGCTGAAGTCTATGAATTTCGATTCGTTACCGCTGGCTGAAAAGGTCTGGGATGTGACAAGGCACCTCATCCTTCCGATCTTCGTCTCAGCTTTTGGAGGACTAGCCTATGATTCCAGATTCATGAGGAGCAGCATGCTCGAGGTGATAAGGCAAGATTACGTCACCGTGGCAAGAGCGAAGGGTCTTTCCGAAAGGCTGGTTATTTACCGCCATGCCCTGCGTAATGCGCTTCTTCCCATCGTCACACTCGTGGGCCTGAGCATCGGCGGTCTGGTGGGTGGAAGCGTAATCTTTGAGAACATCTTTGGCATCCCCGGCATGGGACAGTTATTTTTCATGAGCGTAATGACAAGGGACTATCCTACAGTGATGGGCATCCTGACAATCGGCGCCATTTTAACTCTTCTGGGAAATCTGCTTGCTGATCTGGGGTACATGGTCGCCGATCCGAGGATAAGGACGAAGTAGACAATGCGAAGGTCGGGATTCACAGCAATATTTCTCAGCCGTTTCAGACAGAACAGCCTAGCTGTCGTTGGAGCTGTCATAGTAGTACTCCTTTTCCTTGTGGCAGTCCTTGCACCCATCATCGCTCCGTTTAATCCCGATGATATCGACAGAAAACACGTCCTTGATTCCCCGAACATTCATCATCCCTTAGGCACCGACGACCTTGGAAGGGATGTCCTGAGCAGGATGATCTGGGGTTCACGTATATCTCTTGCGGTCGGCTTTGTAGCGGTCGGTATCGCAACTGCCATAGGCATGATACTTGGAGCGGTCTCAGGCTATTACGGCAGATGGACGGACAGAATTATCATGAGATTTATCGATATTATGCTGGCAATTCCAACGTTCTTTCTTATCCTTGCTGTGATAGCATTCATCGGTCCGAGCATATGGAACATCATGGCCATCATAGGGTTGACGTCGTGGATGGGAGTGGCGCGTCTCGTCAGGGCTGAATTCCTTTCCCTGAAGGAAAGGGAATTCGTACTTGCGGCAAAGGCGATTGGCGCACGGGACTCGAGAATCATCTTCAGGCACGTGATGATAAACAGTATGGCTCCCGTCCTTGTTTCAGCCGTCCTGGGCATTGCCGGCGCTGTCCTCGTAGAATCGGCACTCAGTTTTCTCGGCTTGGGCGTCCAGCCCCCGACTCCTAGCTGGGGCAATATTCTTACCCTGGGCAAGGACAACATAGAGATCGCCTGGTGGCTTTCCGTTTATCCAGGCCTCGCCATCCTTATTACCGTTCTGGGCTATAATCTCCTTGGCGAGGGGATTAGGGACTCGATCGATCCAAGACTCTGGGCAGGGGAAAGACGATGAAATTTGTTATTCTTTCTAACTTTCCCCTTTCTTAAGGGGAAGTTAAGGCGCTCTTAATGCTACAAAATTATTTAAAGGATGCGGCTTCTTCCACACCGGACCCTGAGAGAGCCTTAAAGAACCTTCTCTCCTTCTGCGATGCAAACCCCGCGAGGATTGAAGAGGTCAGGACAAATATCGCGCCGATCGCCCTCCTTTTCAGTATTAGTCAGTTCCTTGCGCAGTTCGTGATATCACATCCCGATGTCCTCTTCAGGAGCATAAAGAATGTTGCCTCTCCCGTGAAGAGAGAGGACATGAAAACAACCCTGAAAGAAGCGATCCGGGAGACTTCCCTTTC
>CAZNTS010000130.1:0-4987 GCA_964576045.1 uncultured Nitrospiraceae bacterium
CGTTTTACGAAAACGCGGTATACGTGATCGTGAGCTTATCAGGACAAAAGCCTGTGGTGAAGTCCTTTTCTATCAAGGAGGGAGAGATAAGAGAGGTCAGGATCAATGTTGAATAAGACTTGCCAGCTCTTGACATGGCTAGAACCCCTTAATAGATCGATGTATCGAAACAACGATTTCTGACATAAGGGTTGTTAATCTGTTCGATCTGTCTATTCTAATTTGTGCCAGTTTGGAGTAAACTATAATTTATTTTCTTGAGGGTTCCGGCAGACGAAACAAATGAACGCGTGTGGGAGGTGCATATGGGGTATGTAAGTGGGCTCAAGTGCAGAGAATGCGGAAGGGAGTATCCGGTTGATCCCATATATGTTTGTGAATTTTGTTTCGGCCCTCTGGAGGCCGTATACGATTATAAGAAGATCAAGCGTGCCCTCACGAGAAAAACTATAGAGAGGAGGGAAAAGAATCTTTGGCGCTATAAAGAGCTGCTTCCAATAGATGGAGAACCCCAGGTTGGTCTGAAGTCTGGTTTCACACCTCTGATTAAGGCCAATAATCTTGCGAAAGAACTAGGGGTCAGGGAGTTATATATAAAGGATGATACGGTTGCGCATCCGACCCTATCATTCAAGGACAGGGTTGTTGCGGTCGCCCTGACGAAGGCAAAGGAATTCGGTTTTGATACGGTTGCCTGTGCTTCTACCGGAAATCTTGCCCATTCCGTATCGGCTCATGGCGCGAAGGCAGGGTTCAGAAGATTCGTCTTTATACCTGCAACGCTCGAGCCGAGCAAAATCGTGGCATCGCTGGTCTATGAGCCGAATTTGGTGGCGGTGGACGGTAACTATGACGAGGTGAACAGACTTTGCAGCGAGATCGCGAACAAATATAAATGGGCGTTTGTGAACATAAATATCAGGCCTTTCTATGCTGAGGGATCGAAGACACAGGGCTTTGAGATCATAGAGCAATTGGGATGGAAGGCCCCTGATAACGTGGTGGTGCCGTGCGCCAGCGGTTCTCTCCTGACAAAGGTATGGAAGTCCTTCAAGGAATTCAAGCAAATTGGGATACTGAAGGAACTCAGGACAAAGATCTTTGCCGCACAGGCCACGGGCTGTTCTCCCATATCGGCCGCTATAAAGCAGGGCACAGATGTTATAAGACCTGTGAAGCCCGATACCATAGCGAAATCCCTTGCTATTGGAAACCCCGCGGACGGGTTTTATGCACTTCAGGTCGTAAAGGAAACAGCTGGTTTTGGCGAGGACGTTTCGGATGAAGAGATCATCGAAGGGATAAAGATGCTTGCGCGGACTGAAGGTGTCTTTGCCGAGACAGCCGGAGGTGTTACACTTGCGTGCACGAAGAAGCTCATAGAGACTGGAAAGATCGACGGGGACGGGACCACGGTGATGTGCATCACAGGAAACGGACTCAAGACCCAGGAGGCGTTGAATGGGCATACCGTATCGCCTTATTACATTAAGCCGAATCTTGCATCGTTTGAGGAGATACTGGAAAGAATCGGTCACTAGCTTTCTGTCTGCAGTCGTCTGACGACGGATAGCTTCGGACATTCATATTGGGAGGTGATAGCTATGGCAGTAAAGGTAAGGATTCCGACCCCGCTCCAGCGGTTGACGCAGGGGAAGGAAGAGGTGGAGGGAAAACCGGGCACAGTCATTGAACTTGTCGAGGATCTCGACAAGAGGTTCCCTGGCATAGGCGAGAGGGTCTCGGAGGGAGGAAAGATACGGAGATTTGTGAACATTTATGTGAACGAAGAAGATATAAGGTTTCTGAAAGGAGAAGATACCGCAGTGAAGGATGGTGACGAAATATCCATCGTTCCCGCCATTGCAGGAGGCTGTTGTTAGGGCTGTGTTAAAGGGTCTTTTGTTCTGTGCCGGGAGATCGTGAGATGTTAGTCACACTTATTGCTCCTAAATCTGCATTGATCAAAGAGGAGGATTTATGAAAAGGCGTGTGAAGTTGACCTTCCCGCAGCAGCTCATTAAAGAGCCGGTGATCTTTACTATGGCGAAGAGGTTCGACGTGATGCCTAATATCAGGAGAGCGCGCATAACCGAGACAGTTGGAGAAATGGTTCTCGAACTTGAGGGATCCGAGGAGAACCTCGAGAAGGGGATACAGGCATTGCGAAACCAGGGAGTGGACGTGGAACTTGTGGAAGGAGACATAGTGGAATAATATGGCATGGCGGGGAATTATAGAAGAGTACAGGGAATTTCTGCCTGTTTCCAGCAATACGCCAGTTGTGACACTTAAGGAGGGCAACACCCCTTTGATTAGGACCCTCAACCTTCAGAAAAAGGCGGGTCTCGATCTCGATATCTATCTCAAGTTCGACGGTGTCAATCCCACTGGCTCGTTCAAGGACAGGGGAATGACCATGGCTATTTCAAAAGCTGTGGAATCAGGCTCCAGAGCGGTGATTTGTGCGTCCACAGGTAATACCTCTGCCTCTGCCGCGGCCTATGCAGCACGAGCTGGCATAAAGGCGGTTGTTATTATTCCGGAGGGCAAGATAGCCCTTGGCAAGCTTGTCCAGGCAATTATTCATGGTGCATATGTGCTCCAAATAGAGGGGAACTTTGATGAAGCCCTTAAACTTGTGAAATCGTTGGTTGAAAAGTACCCCATTACGTTAGTTAATTCGATAAATCCCTTTCGTCTAGAAGGCCAGAAATCGGCGGCATTTGAGATATGCGACTGTCTGGGCACCGCGCCGGAATTTCATGCGTTGCCAGTGGGTAATGCTGGTAACATTACTGCATACTGGAAAGGATACAGGGAATACCTACATAAGAAGAGGACTAACACCGTGCCAGCTATGCTGGGTTTCCAAGCTGCAGGAGCGGCTCCCATTGTTCGGGGGCATCCGGTCGAAAAACCGGAGACCGTTGCTACAGCGATAAGAATAGGGAATCCCGCCAGCTGGAAGGGAGCAGAGGCGGCACGAGACGAGTCCGGCGGAAGAATAGAGGCGGTGACTGACGAGGAAATCCTGAAAGCATACAGCCTTGTCGCGTCTTCGGAAGGCATTTTCTGTGAGCCGGCATCTGCTGCCTCCGTTGCAGGAGTAATAAAATTATACTTGGAAGGGTTCCTTAAGAAAGGGGCGAAGGTGGTATGTACGCTAACAGGAAATGGTTTGAAAGACCCTGATACGGTTTTCAAGGTCGAGAGGAAGCCGATGAAGGTGAAGTCTGAAATAGGCGTTGTTTCAAAGGTCATCGAAGAGATACTGTGAAATACATTGTGATCATAGGCGACGGTATGGCCGACAGGCCTTTGAAAGAACTCGGTGGAAAGACCCCCCTTCAGAATGCTTCCACGCCTAATATGGACAAACTTGCCAGAGAAGGTATTGTGGGTATGGTCAGAACAGTTCCGCCCGGTTTCCAACCCGGTTCGGATGTAGCTAACCTGAGCATCCTAGGATATGATCCCAGAGAATGTTACAGCGGTCGCGCGCCGTTAGAGGCGGCAAGCATGGGGATCGAATTGGCCGCGAACGATGTGGCATATCGATGCAATCTTGTAACTCTCAAATATGACAAACTGAAAACACGGCCGATAATGGAGGACTATAGCGCCGGACATATATCCACCGGCGAGGCGGCGGTCCTTATTAGGGATATCGGCAGGGAGTTAAGTTCCAATACGATCCGGTTCTTCCAGGGGGTGAGTTACAGGCATCTCATGGTATGGCGCGATGGAGAACTCAATGTGGAGTGCGTTCCTCCGCATGACATTACTGGGAAGGAGATCACCGACTACCTCCCTGCTGGACTTGGCGAGGGAACCTTGAGGACCCTTATGAGAAGCTCGGAGGCCATTCTAGCCTGTCATCCGGTGAACAGGAAGAGGGTGGAGGAAGGCAAGAGGCCTGCCAACAGCATCTGGCTGTGGGGACAGGGGAAAAAGCCACACCTAGCCACGTTCATGGAAAAGTACTCCCTGAAGGGAGCGATTGTGTCGGCGGTGGACCTGACCAAGGGACTAGGAGTGTGTGCAGGTCTGGAAATCTTGAAAGTTCCTGGTGTGACGGGATACATCGATACGAACTATATCGGGAAGGCCGAGTATTCCCTCAACGCGCTTAAAAAGCTCGACTTTGTATATATTCATGTAGAGGCTCCTGATGAGGCCGGGCATTCTGGCAGTTATCGCGACAAGGTAAAGGCCATCGAAGACTTCGACGCCCTTGTAGTGGGCACGGTCCTGCGCGGTTCTAAGGCCCTTGAGGAATTCCGCATACTTGTCATGCCGGACCACGCCACACCCATCGAGATGAGGACCCACAGCAGCGAGCCTATCCCCTTTGTGATTTACGATAGCCGTGCAAAAAGGAACAATCAGGGTGCTACGTTCGACGAGGGCATAGCGCTGAGAAAGGAAGCTCTGGTGATCGAAGAAGGGCACAGACTGATGGATTATTTTATCAGGGGGGAATAAGCTCCTCCGGCAGTGCTATGATGTCTCTTTATTATTGGTGTAGCCCGATCGCAGCAGGAATACTGCTTCCTGCACCACGTAAGACGGGGAATACTGGCTTACAACGTTATCAGCTACATTTTTTTTCCGTTGAATTTCGACAGTCTTTTAAGATCCTTCATGAGCCCTGCGAAGTCGTCTAGCGTTAAGGACTGAGGTCCGTCGCAGAGTGCCTTCTGAGGGTCTGGATGGACTTCTACCATTATCCCGTCAGCGCCACAAGCCATCGCGGCAAAGCAAAGCGGCGGCACATAGTTTCTTGCTCCGGTTGCATGAGACGGATCAACGATAATGGGCAAATGGGACCTCTCATGGATGACTGGGACGGCAGATATATCGAGTGTATTGCGCGTGGCGTTCTCGAAGGTGCGGATGCCTCTCTCACAAAGGATGATGTCTCTGCAACCCTCGGAGAGGACGTATTCTGCCGACATAAGGAACTCTTGGATGGTGGTGGACA
>CAZNTS010000131.1:0-5399 GCA_964576045.1 uncultured Nitrospiraceae bacterium
GTCTCTAGCAGAGCGACGTACTCTTCCGCATTGTACGCGATGCCCCCCCCCGTTCCCCCAAGAGTAAAGGACGGCCTCAGGATTGCAGGGAATCCTATGCTCTCAACGGCCTCAAGTCCCTCCTTCAGGGTGGCCACATACGCGCTCGCGGGGACCTCGAGCCCTATCTTCTCCATCGCTTCCTTGAACAACTCCCTGTCCTCAGCCTTCTTTATAGCAGGGAGTTTCGCACCGATGAGCTCCACCTCGTATCTTTCGAGAGTCCCCTTCTCCGCCAGCTCCACGGCAAGGTTTAGTGCAGTTTGCCCTCCCATTGTAGGCAAAAGGGCGTCCGGCCTTTCTCGTGCGATAATCAGTTCTATTACGTCTGCGGTGAGAGGTTCGATGTAAACAGCTTCTGCCGTCTCAGGGTCCGTCATAATAGTGGCAGGATTAGAGTTCACCAGCACAACCTTGTATCCCTCTTCGCGAAGTGCCTTGCATGCCTGGGTCCCTGAATAATCGAACTCACAGGCCTGGCCAATCACTATGGGGCCGGATCCTATAAGCAATATTTTCTTCAGGTCAGTCCTCTTCGGCACGTTCACCTCTTGTCAATAAAGGTATCGATCATCAAATCCCTCCAAAGCTCCCTTTTCCAAGGGGAGAATGTGTTCCCTCTTTGGAAAGGAAAGGTGAGGAGAGAAGTGTAGCATAATATCTATTCAATATATAAACCAATCTGATCCAATTGATCTGTTATAAAGTCTTCGAAGCATATCTAATTTCTTACCATGAATATCGTACAAGAATCTCCTGAAATTTACTCAACCTCTTTCTTTAGCTTTTTAGTCCCACAAAGCTGTCATGCCATTCCTCGGAAGCTTTATTATTTATCATGCCTTCCACAGTGAATCAGGAACAAGCCCGCTCAAAAAGGACTTGAGTTCGGCTATTGCCATCACAGCGCCATCTCTTTCTTCGACGCTCAGGATCACAGCCTTCCTGTCGCTAAAACTTAATTCCACGTTATAAAAATCTTCAGTTTTTCCGAAACCCGGGATCACCGTCCCGTGCTGGACAGCGACCCGTTCGATCAGCTGGACGGCATCCAAATTCTCAGGCCGCGTCGATATATGGTTAAGTGCGATAGACGCAAGGTCGCTCAGCAAAAAGGACACTGTTTTCTCGCCAATCGCCCCTTTTAACGTAATAGCGATTCCCCCTTTTCCCCTGTCAAAGACTGTTTCGAGAATAGTCTCGCGGAAAACATACATCCTGAAGACGAAAAAAAAGACCGCAAACAGGAAAACCGAAGCCAGGACAGCAAGGACGGTTATCTCATAGAAAAGCGCAAAAAAAAATCCGAAAACCGCAATTACTCCGCACGCGGCTAGGGCAGCCGCGAGTTCTCTGTTGAACACTTCGCTGTGAAGAAAGCTCCTGCGTTCCGTTCTAAAAGAGGAAGTACTCAGCACCATCGTATCGCCTCTTTTTCCGATGTGATATGGTTTCTCTTTCATTAAGTACCACCTTAAAACATAAAGCTCGGACCTCTTAACTCCCGTCCGCACTGATCATTTCCCTGAACCTTTTGAATAGGGCCACTGAATCGTTCGGCCCGGGGCCTGCCTCTGGATGGTGCTGCACAGAAAAAACCGGGAGCTCCACATGATGCATACCCTCTTCCGTGCCGTCATACAGGTTCCTGTGAGTGAGCCTCGCCCGCCCATGAAGACTCTTTATGTCCACACAATAATTGTGATTTTGAGATGTGATCTCTACCCTCCCGGTCGACAGGTCTTTGACGGGATGGTTCCCTCCGTGGTGTCCGAACTTCAGCTTGTATGTCCTGCCGCCCATAGCAAGTCCGAGTATCTGGTGTCCAAGACATATACCAAAGATTGGCCGCTTGCCCATGAGCTTTTTCGTGTTATCGATGGCGTAAGTCACCGTCTCCGGGTCTCCGGGCCCGTTACTCAGGATTATCCCGTCAGGTCCCATCTCAAGGACCTTTTCAGCGGGCGTCCGGGCAGGCACCACAGTTACATCAAACCCGGCTTCCACCAAGTTCCTCAGGATGTTGAACTTGATGCCAAAATCATAGACCACGACCTTAAGCACGGGAGCTCCATGCTCAACAGCGCACCATTTCCAGCACCCTTCATTCCATTCATACGCCCGTCGCGTGGTCACATCCTTTACCAGGTCAAATGCCGATATCCCGGGGTGTGCCCTCACCTTTCTGAGAAGACTGGCGGGGTCCTGATCACCGATAGAGATAATCCCCATCTGTGCACCGTGATTTCTCAGATGCCTTGTCAACGCCCTTGTATCGATTCCCTGGATACCAACGATCCGGTTCTTCTTGAGATATTCGGCAAGTGATAGCGATGAACGCCAGTTACTTGGAAAATCGCATGTCTCTTTCACTATGAAGCCTTCGGCCTTGATCCCCCCGACCGACTCGATGTCCTGCTCGTTCACCCCGTAATTACCTATCTGTGTATAGGTCATAGTGACAATCTGACCCTTGTATGACGAATCTGTCAGTATTTCCTGATATCCGGTCATGGAAGTGTTAAATACCACCTCACCGATTGTTTCCCCTTCAGATCCAAAAGACTTTCCCTCAAAGACCACTCCGTCAGACAACACCAGCAAAGACTTACTCATATATCTTGCCTTTGCAGACCGTCATCAGCGGCATCCCCTTCAGAACCCATCCCTTGAAGGGCGTATTCTTCCCTCTGGACTCAAACCTTTCAGGGTCAACGGTCCATGACCTTCCCAAATCGACGATGACCACGTCCGCGTCAGAGCCGGTCTTCAGGGTTCCCTTCTGCACTCCAACGATCCTTGCTGGGGTCAATGCCATCTTCTCCACAAGCTGAGGCGCAGTCAAAACACCCCCATGCACAAGCCTGAGACTGAGCGCTAATGCTGTCTCAAGTCCGGAGATGCCCGAAGGTGCCTTATCGAATTCCCTGAGTTTCTCGTCCTTATGATGAGGGGCATGGTCTGTAGCGATAACATCGATGGTGCCGTCACTGAGACCTTCCATGATCGCATCAATATCTCTCCGTCTTCTCAGGGGAGGATTTACCTTCGCATCGGTATCGTAATCACTAACTGCATCCTCAGTTATGCTGAAATAATGCGGGCAGGTCTCAGCTGTAACACGTATCCCCCGCTCTTTTGCCTGCCGTATAATCCTGACAGACCCTTCGGTTGAGACATGGGCGATATGAAGCCTTCCACCCGTCAGTTCCGCCAGAAGGACATCCCTTGCCACCATTACTTCCTCGGCCGTTGAAGGTATCCCACTGAGTCCGAGAAGAAGGGCTGCGCTTCCCTCATTCATGACCCCTCCTTCGGAGAGGGCAAGATCTTCGCAATGAGAGATAATCGGGACATTGAATGCCTTCGAATATTCCAGTGCCCTTCTCATCAAAAGACTGTTCATCACAGGGCGGCCGTCATCGGAGAACGCCACACAGCCTGCCTTATGCATCATACCTATCTCCGCAAGTTCCTCGCCCTTTTGACCCTTGGAGACGGCACCGATCGGGTATACGTAGCACGATCCCTCCGCGTGGTTCTTACGGAGTATAAACTCGGTCACCGTCTCATTGTCGTTCACAGGGTCAGTATTCGGCATGCAGCATACAGATGTAAACCCGCCCTTCACTGCCGCCATCGTTCCGGAACGTATCGTCTCTTTGCTTCCGAAACCAGGCTCTCTCAAATGGACATGGATGTCGAAAAGACCCGGAAATACGTACATTCCAGAGGCGTCAACCACCTTGAGTTCGGAATCACCACTCCTGCCAAGCACCCCTTGACCAGCCTTTTGGCCGCTCTTGTCCCGGGATGAATTGGGTTGTGATGCCGACATCGTTAATTCCTTTATCTTCCCCCTTTCGATCAGGACATCGCCGATGTCGTCGATGCCTTGGGATGGGTCGATAATGTGTCCGTTTCTTATGAGCAGACTGTTATCCATGTCCCGCTCCCCTGTTAAGAAGGTACATCACCGCCATCCTGACCGCGATACCGTTTGTCACTTGGTCGAGGATCACGGACTGCGCAGAGTCAGCGACCTCAGACGATATCTCAATGCCCCTGTTCATAGGACCGGGGTGCATCACAAGGGCATTTCTCTTAGCAAGACTGAGCCTTCTCTTGTCCAGTCCCCAGTACCTGAAATATTCTTGAGTGGAAGGGAAGAACCCTCTACCCTGCCTCTCCATTTGTATCCTGAGCATCATGATCACATCCGCTCCCTTAAGTCCCTCATCCATATCATGGAAGACTTCGACGTGATACCCTTCGATCTCAGGCACAAGAGTTGGCGGTCCTATAAACCTGACTCGAGCTCCGCATTTAGAAAAAAGATAGACTCCGGATTTTGCCACCCTGCTATGAAAGATGTCTCCAACAATCGCGACGGTAATGCCGTCCAGACTTCCCTTCCTCTCCCTTATCGTGAAGGCGTCGAGAAGCGCCTGCGTGGGATGCTCATTTATGCCATCTCCAGCATTAATAACGGACGCGTTCACATTCTTCGCGATGAAATGGGGAACTCCGCTCGACGAATGTCGTATCACGATGAAATCAACGCCATACGCCTCAATCGTTTTCACAGTATCGTAGAGGCTCTCCCCCTTCACTACGCTGCTCGTCGGAACAGAGAAGTTCAGCACGTCAGTGCTCAATCTCTTTTCTGCCAGCTCAAATGAGGTCTTGGTCCTTGTCGATGGTTCAAAGAAAAGGTTCACCGTGGTCTTACCTCTGAGGGTCGGAACCTTCTTTATATCCCTTTTCAACACACCCTTAAAAGAGGAGGCCGTATCAAGTATCAGATCGATATCCTCTTTGCTCACTTCCTTCAATCCGACCAGATCCTTATGCATCTCTACCTCTCAGAAACGATGAACACACCGTCCTCGCGGCTGTCCTCTTCAAATTGGACCTCTATGTTCTCTCCCTTTGAAGTCGGGATGTTCTTCCCCACAAAATCCGCACGTATGGGCAGCTCCCTGTGGCCTCTGTCGAGGAGCACCGCAAGCTGTATTTGAGCCGGTCTGCCGAAATCCATAAGGGCGTCCATCGCGGCCCGTATAGACCTCCCCGTAAAGAGCACGTCATCCACGACAACGATCTTCTTGTCGGTGAGGTCCCATGGTATGCTGGTCTGCCTAACCACAGGATGCTCCTTTCTGAGACCGAGGTCGTCTCTATAGAGGGATATGTCAAGGGCACCCACGGGGATATCGGCCCCTTCGATTGCCCTGATCCTTGCAGACAGTCTTTTCGCAAGATGTACCCCTCCCCGCTGGATCCCGACAAGGTAAAGGTTCTCGATACCTTTGTTCCTTTCGATGATCTCATGGGCCATGCGGGAGATCACCCTCTCG
>CAZNTS010000132.1:0-2992 GCA_964576045.1 uncultured Nitrospiraceae bacterium
TTGACTGGAAAGATCGAGCCTGCGAATCCGCCTTTGATTAAATTCTTGATGATTTCGTAGCCCGGCCTGAGTTTGTTCGATGAGGCGCCAACCACGGCAACTGAGTTCGGATGGAACATGGAGACAAGGATTCGATTCCGGTCCCCGGTTTGCACGTATCTTCACCGAATTTCCGAATTGGCCGTTAAAGGATTAGTCTGGTGTCTATTTAGTTAACAGCTGTTGGCATAGTTTGCTGCGCAACGCGAAGATTGAAGTTTCTGCAGTTCTCTACCAAAAGATATGCCCTGATCTAATGCTTCTAGATTTTCCTCCGTGCGTCTCGTGAACGTCGTCTTCATCGCCTCTTTCATTTCATCGGCTGTTATGAATTGAGTAAGTCTTGGGTCAAATCCTTGGAGCACGCCCAGCATGAAGACATTCGACGCTCTGACTCTTGACTCAGAGTCGACGAATTGCACATTCTCATAGTTTGCGAGAATCTTCTTGACTGCGGAGGGCGACAATTCGTCTTCTCGTTTCAGCAGATCGTCTTTCGCGATTATCCTCTTGGTATCAACCAGTAGGATGGTCGTTTCGTTGATGAAATCCAGGCAGCGTAACGTTTCTGCGATTTCAAGAGAAAGGATGGCATCGGCTGCGAACTTAGGTATCATGGGCGAGTAGGCGCCGCCCAGTCTGACGTGCGCTTTGATGCTTCCCCCTCTTTGGGACAGGCCTTTGTCCTGAGTACCCGCCACCTTGATTCCCTTCTTGACGGCTGCTTTCCCAACGAGCTCAGATAGGGTTATGATTCCTTGCCCGCCGACTCCAACCATTAGCAGGTCGTATTTCATCGGAAACTCCTCTACTCAATAGCGTTGAAGGGGCACACCTGCAGGCACGCCCCGCAAGCCACACAAGTTGAGTCATCGATATGGAAGGCTTTGTTATGCGCTATAATCGCTGGGCAATAGAACGTCGTTACGCAGACGCCGCAGGCCTTGCATTTTTCTTCGGCAACTCTCGGTATGTGAGGTTTTTCACGTTCGTAGCGGCTGCTTTGTAGTGCGCATTCTCCTTTCGAGACTATTACTTTGACGCCTCGCTTCTTGATTGTGCTTGCGACGGTTTCTATGGAGTCCGTGATTTGAAACGGATTAATTTCGACGGTTTGGGCTCCTAGTGCTTCCGTTATTTTAGCTATTGCGATGGGCGCGACCTTTTTGCCGAGAGCCGTGCGGCCGCTCGTGGGGTTGGGCTGTAGCCCAGTCATTGCCGTCCACCCGTTGTCAAGGACAATTACTGTAATGTCCGACCCGTTCTGGATCGCGTTTACAAGTGCTGGGACTCCGGCGTGAAAGAAGGTCGAATCACCTAGAGTGGCTACCACGGTTCCTTGGGCGCCGGCTACTTTGAAACCATGAGCCAATCCGATGCTAGCACCCATGGTTACCTCGGTCCACGGGGTCTCTAATGGTTTGAAAACGCCCATGGATGTGCAGCCAATATCCCCCGTTACAATGACCTCGTTCCTGGATAATCGCGCTTTAGCGATAGCTCTGTTAGCAATGTAGTAACTAGCTGAATGAGGGCATCCTGGACAGAATGTTAGAGTTCTCTTCATAGTAACTGGTTTGATTCTGTTTGGTTCTATTCCCGAAAGAGCCAGTTTTCGTCCGGTCAGCTGTGACAGGCCGCAGGCTATGAGTTCGAATGTGTACTCACCGACCCTGGGCATCGTTCCATCCTCTTTGCCGATAACGCGAACGAATTTGCCTGCCTCCGCTACGGTTTTCTTGAGTAACGTCTCTACAATCGGTTCTTGCTCCTCCAACACAAGTATCTGATCAACTCTGGATAGCATGGATTGAGCTTTCTCTCGTGGCCAAGGGTTTTCACAATCAACCTTCAAAGTGCTTAGGTCCAATCCGAATGTTTGAATCGCCTCCTCGAGATAAGTCCAAGATACCCCGGACGCAACAGCTCCCAGTCTGCTCTTCAGGGTGAGCGGATTCAAACCGTAATCGTCGATCAAACCTCGAGCTCTCTCGATTTTCTTGAAGAGATCATCGTGCTGGTTCAATCTGTCCGCGAGGATTGTTGTGTAAGTAGCTAGGTCCTTCTTGAATTGGAAGTCCCGATGTATCTTCCTTCTCTTGGATAATGGAACATTTCCGAACGCGTGGGCCACATTGGTAGTTAACCTAAGAATCACCGGCAGGGCGAGCTTCTCTGAGAGTTCGAAACCGATCTTCGTGAATTGTTTCGCTTCAGCGGGGTAGGACGGCTCAAGTATTGGTAAGGAGGATAGGAAAGAGAAAAATCGTGAGTCTTGTTCTGTGCAGCCGGCGTGCATTCCCGGGTCGTCGGCCACGTAGACGATCATTCCGCCTTTGACTCCTTTGTAGGCTATGTTCATCAACGTGTCAGATGCTACGTTTAGGCCGGGGGCCTTCATGGTGACCAAGGATCTCTTGCCCGCCCACGCCGCGGCGGTCGCCGTGTCGATTGCTACTTTCTCGTTTACGCTCCATTCAACGTAAGTCGACAACCCGTCGGTCTCAACCTTTTTGGCAAGGTATTGTATTGTCTCGCTAGATGGCGTCCCAGGGTACCCGGTGACTACGTCCACGCATGAGTCCAAGGCCCCTTCGGCTACCGCTTCATTTCCAAGAAGCAGCTCTTCGCGTAGCAACATCTCATCCGAGTCATCGATGCAGGCGATTGTCTTGTCTCCTTCAGTGGATTTGCTCCGCACTAATGTTCACAAGAAACGACCCTCCCCCGGAGACTTAGAGAAAATGTACATACAGAATATAGAGTAGGGCGTGGGCGTACCTGACCGATCCCGCTCCTGAGACTGGTCCGCCAGGCCGTAGAGGTCAGCAGATCGCTGAGCCTGGAAACGAGCCCTCGAGGGAGCCACAGGATCCTGCCAACAGACATGAAAGACCGTCTTACGCAGGTTGTCTCCGACTTTCAGCGAATCGAAGCGCGGTGGAGTTCTCGG
>CAZNTS010000133.1:0-3299 GCA_964576045.1 uncultured Nitrospiraceae bacterium
TTGTCGGGGAAGGCTATAGGTGTCTCTTTTGATGGTACCGGTTATGGTACTGACGGGAACCTATGGGGAGGTGAATTCCTAGTCGCTGACATAAAGAGTTTCGAGAGGGTGGGGCACCTCAGGTATATTCCACTGCCTGGAGGAGAGGCTGCGATCAAGGAGCCCTGGAGGAGCGCAGTCAGCTATATAGCAGATGCGACCGGCGGTGAGGCGTTTTCATATCTGAAATCTCTTGGCTTTGTGGAAAGATACGGATCGGATCTGATCGATAGGATTCTAAGACTTGCTAACATTAGGGAGTTCTCGCCACTTTCTTCGGGTGCAGGAAGGTTGTTCGATGCTGTATCCGCTCTCCTCGGTCTTTGCGACAGGAATACCTTTGAGGGGGAGGCTGCAATAGCTCTGGAATCTCTGGTGATGGACGGCATTGAAGAAGAGTACCCCTTCGAAATAATTCGCGGGGTCTCGGAGAAAGGCATCAGCATAGATTTCTCTCATGCCATACTCCGGATGTGCGAGGATTTATTTCATAGCGCAGACCGACGTATAATATCCACTAGGTTTCATAACACGGTGTCTAGCGTCATTATCAGGATGGCTGAAGCGCTGTCGGAAACCTTTGCGCTGAAGAGTATAATACTGAGTGGCGGCACCTTCCAGAACGTCTACTTACTAGAAAGAGCAGCGAATGGCCTGCACATGGCAGGAATGAAGGTATTTGTCAACGAACAGGTCCCATGCAATGACGCTGGCATATCCCTCGGCCAGGCATACCTTTGCAGGGAGAGGTTGAAAATGGAGAGATGAACGTTTACGTACTGTGCTTCTATAAAGAGGTTGGCGGGAGGCGCGTGTGAAGGAAATGCTTGACGAGTTAAGGAGGCTAGCGGGCTCGCACGGAAGGCCGCTTAAATTGATGGAGGTCTGTGGCACGCACACGGTCGCCATCTTCCGACACGGAATTAGGGACGTGATCCCCCACACCATCAGTCTCATCAGTGGGCCGGGTTGTCCAGTATGTGTCACCTCCATTAGAGACGTAGACGCTGCCATTGCCATATCCAGGATCTCTGGCGTCACCCTGGGGACCTTTGGGGACATGATGCGTGTTCCCGGCGGCAAGGAGTCCCTTAATGACGCGAGGTCGGAAGGGGCTGACGTAAGGATTTTCTATTCCCCTATGGATGCATTGAAACTCGCCATCGAAAATCGTAGCAGGGAAGTGGTTTTCTTTGCAACGGGGTTCGAGACCACATCGCCACTCATAGCCGCCAGTGTTGCAGAGGCCGCAAGGAGCGACGTGAAGAACTTTTCCCTCTATACCGTACACAAACTTGTACCGCCAGCTTTAAAGGCTCTTCTAGATTCCCCTGATGTCATGGTGGACGGCTTCATACTCCCTGGGCATGTAAGCACTATCATAGGCAAACGGCCTTATGAATTTGTCTCTTCCGACTACCACAAGCCCGGAGTGATTACAGGCTTTGATGCAGGGGATATCATAGAGGGGATCCTTATGCTGTTAATACAGCTTTCCCGCGGCAAGGCTGAAGTGGAGATACAGTATACAAAGGTGGTAAGGGAAGAGGGTAATCCCAGGGCGGTCTCCATGATCCGAGAGTTTTTTGAGCCCTGTGATGCATATTGGAGGGGGATAGGAACGATTACCGGGAGTGGGCTAAAGCTCAGGGAGAAGTACCGTAAGTTCGACGCTCTGAGCAAGTTCAGTCCCGAGGTAGCTGATTATTCCGAGCCTGCGGCGTGTTCTTGCGGAGACGTTCTCAGGGGGGTTAAGATGCCATCGGATTGTCCGATGTTCGGTACGGTGTGCACGCCTGAGAGTCCTGTTGGCGCTTGCATGGTAAGCACAGAGGGAAGCTGTGCGGCTTACTACAGGTACGGGACGTTCCGTGGATAGGATTCTGCTAGGACACGGCAGCGGCGGCAGGCTTATGCATGAGCTAATCGCAGGGCATTTCAGCCCTGCTTTCAAAATGGAGGGCTTTGGCGATTCGGCCGTTGTGAACGTGAGTTCGAGCAGACTGGCCTTCACTACGGATTCTTATGTGGTTTCTCCGTTGTTCTTCCCCGGCGGTAATATCGGAGAACTCGCTGTCTACGGTACGGTGAATGACCTTGCGGTTTCAGGGGCCGAACCCCTTTATCTTACCGCTGGGTTCATCATCGAAGAAGGTTTCCTGCTGGAACATCTGAAGAAGATCGTCGCGTCAATGTCGGGGGCTGCTGAACGGGCGGGTGTGAAGATCGTTGCCGGTGACACAAAGGTGGTTAACAAGGGGAAGGGTGATGGCATATTTATCAATACCTCGGGGGTCGGTATAATTTACGAAGGGACGGAGATTGCGGCGTCCAGGATACGGAAAGGTGACAGAATACTGCTGAGCGGCGAAATCGGCACGCACGGCATGGCAGTCATGTCCGAGCGGAACGGGATCAGCTTTGATCCGCCAATTAAGAGCGATACGGCGCCTCTGAACGGTCTTGTAAAAGCTATGGTTGAGGTGACCCCCGACATTCATTTTATGAGAGATCCCACCCGGGGAGGGCTCGCAACGACCCTCAAAGAGGCGGCCCTCGAGTCAGGATTATGCATGAGAATCAGGGAAGCGGACGTTCCAGTTGCGCCTCAGGTGAAAGGAGCGTGTGACCTGTTGGGGCTCGATCCCCTATACGTCGCTAACGAAGGCGTGCTGATCGCAGTGGTCGAACCTGGAGAAGCCGAACCAATGCTGGCTGCGATGAGAACACATACTAGCGGAGTAGCAGCTCGGCTGATCGGGGATGTGACGGAAACACCAGGAGGGCTGGTGCTGCTTGAAACCCCCATCGGCGGCACCAGGATAATCGAGATGCTGGAGGGAGAGCAGTTGCCAAGAATCTGCTGAAGACGTGACATCGTTACGCCTTCTTTTTTGATAGAAAGAGCACTACAATTGTTACAAGGGCCATTAGCAGGGCAAACTTGCCTAGTATTGTAAAAAGGAGAACGAAGAGGGCAAGTAGTGCGGCGGAGGCTAAGAAGAGCACGGCCTTTCTAATCTGTCCCTGCAGGGTGCCGGAAGGGATTCCGGACGATCTTCCTTGCAGGGATATGAAACCTGCCAGGAACACGATCACGATGAAGACAAAGGCTGGTAGAAGTTGCACTCCGATAGTTTAAACAGGGCTTCTTGAAATCGCAAGATTAGACTGATAATCAACGTGACGCTATTGAAATTTTGAGTTCACTTGATATAGGGTTAAAGTTAGTTAGGAAGAGTGACCTGAGGAGGTAATTC
>CAZNTS010000134.1:0-7303 GCA_964576045.1 uncultured Nitrospiraceae bacterium
CGCGCAATATTTTAACAACCGCCTCGACCTGCTCGTCAGCGGAAGTGAAACAGCCGGAGGGATGCCATCCACCATTGTTGATGCTACAACGGCGGCGCTAGGGCTGGTGCGTGAAGGCGCTATCGCAAGGGCCGCTTTCGAAACTTGCATGAAGAGATGATCCTCGTTTATCCTCCCGTGGCCAAACCTTCCGAAGCCCCTGCCGGACTGGCGAGACTCGCAGGTGCGCTGAACCTTCATGGGGTTGAGCATCACATTATTGACGCAAATCTGGAAGGAATGCTTCATATCTTAAAGCGTGCGCCAGTCATGCCTGAACGTCCATATGACACCTGGACTTCCCGTGCTATCCGCAACCGTAGCCGCAATCTCACCTCCCTGAAAAACCCCGCTTTATACCTCAATGCCGACAGATACAAACGTGCTGTCTTAGACCTGAATCGTGTTATAGAGGTGTCCGCCAAAAAAGATGAACTGAGCCTCAGTATCGTAAATTTCCGGCATGCGCACCTTTCACCCTTGATGAGCTCCGACCTCATCAAGGCGGCTGAAGAACCGGAAAGCAATCCTTTCTATCCCTATTTCAGTGAGCGTCTGCAATCCCTAATCGAACTGACCCGACCAGCAGTCGTGGGGTTCTCCCTGAATTATCTGAGCCAGGCATTATGCACATTTGCCATGGCTGGTTTTCTGAGGCGGGACTTTCCAGGATTGAAGGTGGTTCTCGGAGGGGGACTTGTCACTTCCTGGATGAACAGACCACAATGGAAAAATCCTTTCGGGGGTCTGGTGGACCTACTTGTAGCCGGACCCGGGGAGCACCATTTGCTTTCCATTGCTGGAGTACAACATGAATCTGGGAAAGTCCACTTCACCCCGCATTATGACCTATGCGGGGACGGATATATAGCGCCCGGATTCATCTTACCCTATAGCGCTTCAATGGGATGCTACTGGAACAGATGCTCTTTCTGTCCCGAACGGGCAGAGGACAACCCTTACATCCCAATCCCCGTTGACCGAGTACTCGGGGACCTTGCCTGTCTCATCGAGAGCAGAAGACCGATCCTGATTCATTTTCTAGATAACGCCCTCAGCCCGTCTATCCTGAGGGGTCTTGCCCTGAATCCCCCTGGAATTCCATGGTACGGATTTGCGAGGATAGGCAAAAATCTTATTGACATTGATTTTTGCAGGGCATTGAAGAAATCAGGCTGTGTCATGCTGAAACTCGGCCTTGAGTCCGGGGACCAGGACGTGCTTGATCGTCTGGAGAAAGGGATAGATCTCACCACAGCTTCCAGGGCATTGTCGACTCTGAGGAAGGCCGGAATTGCAACCTACGTCTATCTCCTTTTTGGCACGCCGTCGGAAACCCTGGCCTCGGCTCGGAAGACCCTTGGATTCATTGTAAGGCACGGGCAGGAGATCGGCTTCCTGAATCTTGCAATGTTCAATATGCCTGCCCACGGTCCGGAAGCGGATGGGACAAGGACCAGGAGTTTCTACGAAGGGGACCTTTTTCTTTACACTGATTTTGTCCATCCGCATGGATGGAACAGAAAGAAGGTAAGACATTTTCTGGCGAACGAATTCAGGACAGAAAAATCGGTCGCGTCCATACTTCAAAGGGACCCTCCTTTCTTCACGTCCAACCATGCGCCATTCTTTGCGATGAGGCAAGAATGACTGCAGGTCCAAGGGAAATAATGAAGCGTTTAATTTATAACTTTACTGTCTGAACATCTACTTCCAAGAAGGGATATTTTTTTTCATGGGACATACTGCTGGAAAAGACATCTATAGAAGACTTGGCGCAAATATCGACAACCTGACCTTTCGGGCTCCGTGGAACGCAACCTTCCATTCTCTTTTGAAGGAACTTTACTCGCCGGAAGAAGCGGATCTTGTCGTCCGGATGCCCGCTACGCTCACAAACTTTGACCGTCTGAGAGCCATTACCGGATACGATGATGAGCCGCTCCGCAATCTTCTGGAGAGCCTATGTTCGAAAGGGCTGATCATGGACCTGTGGCTGTCAAAATCCTATCATTATATGCCATCCCCTCTGGTAGTCGGGATCTTCGAACTGACCATGATGAGGACCGCTCCGGATCAGGATTGGAAGAGAGTCAGCAGGCTTTTTCATGATTATATGATCATGCAGCGTGACTTCATCGCCGCGAATTGCGCCCATGGGGAGAAAGTCGGACTCCTTAGGACTATAGCGCACGAGGGTGTCATTGATCGGCAGAATTATGTCGAGATTCTCGATTATGAGCAGGCCTCGGCTATCATTGAGGAACAAAACACGTTTGCCATTGGCACATGCTCCTGCAGGCACGTAGCCGCTCATACCGGGACAAAGTCCTGTGATGTTCCACTTGATACCTGCTCATCATTCGGCATTGCCGCCGAATTTCTTACCAGGCGCGGCTTTTCCAAAAAAGTGTCAAAAGCTGAAATGAAAGACCTCATCTCTCGCTCTAGAGAACTCGGTCTTGTACTGAATATAGACAACGTCAAGCGGAACCCCTCCTTCCTGTGTCACTGCTGCAGGGATTGCTGCCATCTTCTCGTCAGCATCAGAAAGTGGGGATATGGCAATGTCGTAATGACATCGAGTTTTTTCCCCGAGACCGACCAGGACAAGTGCACTGGATGCAGCCTTTGTGCCAAGGCATGTCCCATTGATGCCAGGACGATGGTCCCAGATGATGATCCGCGATCGAAGAGGAAGAAGAAGCCTGTCACCGATAAAGAAATCTGCTTGGGCTGCGGAGTTTGCGCACTGAAGTGCAAGAGCAAGGCATTGGTTCTCGTCCGGAAGAAGAAACGGATCATTACTCCTGAGACAACATTTGAACGCGTCATGCTTCAGTGCCTTGAAAGAGGCACGCTCCAGTACCAGCTCTTCGATGATCCTGGGCGTCTAACACACAAATTCATGCAGCACTTCTTGGGAGGGTTTCTGCGCCTTTCTCCCGTAAAAAGGGCGCTAATGTGCGATGCGTTGCGTTCGACCTTTCTATCCACAATGAAGAGGGGAGCTGCCGCCCAGGGCAAGGGCTGGATGACCGAGCTCTAAGGCGATTAAACATTGCGGATGAGCAGTCACAGGCTGAGTAAATACATGTCGTTTCTCTTCCCGCGGCTTTAAGTTATACGAGACCACGTCTGTCGTCATGTGAGTATTTTCTTTCTCATCTCGTCCGGGAGCCTTTTTGCACCTTCTCTCAGCGTGAGACCAGCGGCGCGGCCCTTTATCTTCATAAGGAAATCCAATACTGCCTGAGAGTCAGTCTTGCACATCTCTCTGAGGGTCCAGCCGATGGCCTTTCGGATGAAAACCTCTTCTTCATCTATCATGCCCTCCGCCATCAAAAAGAACAGGTGTTTATCTCCCCTGCCTTCCCTGAAAAGCAGTATCTGGGAGATGAGCGATGCTCTCCGCATCCAGAAGTTCCTAGATCTGCTCCACTTATCAAGGTATACATAGGCTTTATTGTCCCACCTTAGCACAGTGCTGACGAGGTGATTCGAAATCCCGTCCACATGGTCCCATCCAGCCGATTCCGAGAGCATCCGCTCGAGCATGGGCATAGAACGGATATCAAGATAGTGGGAATACTTCCCAAGCAGCCTGATGGCGAGAGTCTTTTCCTGATGGTATTCAGAGGACCACAGCCTTCCTGTAAGGGCGAAGAGCTCTTTCTTTGAGATATCGGCATGTTCCTTCTTGAAGTCTTGAGCCAGCTCTTCTATAAATGGCACTGATACCCCGAAAAATTTGTGCGGACTTTTGAGATAGCGTTTTTCGTTTTCGGCGCGTTCCGGATTATGAGCAGCGCAGAGGGCCTGTCTGAATTCCTTGAGATATCTGTTGAAATTATTTCCAGCTGCCATTTGTCAATCCAGATATGGCCGGTCGTAAAGGCTCTCACTGCACCCTTGTTTCCTGGCCTTCCATAGCCATCCGATATGCCCAACCAGTAGATAAACCCACTTCGGCATGAGGGGTTTTGCCATTAGTCTGCCAGCATCAGCAGGTGCATTCTCGCCTTTTGCCAGATCAACCTCCTCCAGTTTGAGAGGCTTCCTGATATTCCTCACTAGTCCCTCGGCCTCCTCAAGGGGCAGCCCGGCTATATACCAACCGCCTCCGAGGACAGGCCCTCTCGCCCATCGAAGTCCGCACCCCACGGCAAAGCGCTTGCTTGTCGCTAGTGACAGATCATTGTGCAAGGACTCCGGAAAATCTGCATCCGATATCGCAACCATCATCTGTTTTTCCGATAAGTGTTTGTTATTGGGGTCCCCGCAGATCAACTCCATAGCTTTCACCGCTCCGGAATGATTGTCATCGGCATAGAGCGGATAAACTAGTGGTATTAAGTCCGCTTCTTTAATCGTCCGAAAGAAGGCATCAAAGCATTGTTCCGAAGACAATGCCTGCTGAAAGTAAACCTTATTTAGGCTCACGCCCCTTTCCTTCAATCGCTCGAGGAGATATGTACCGAGGACATCAGATCTGCTTCTTGATTCTCTAGGACTTCCGATGAGCTGGCTGGCAAGCATGCTTATTTCCTCACGTCTTCCAATAGGGAGCGCAGTCCTGCACCTATCAAGATCTGAGCCTTCATTCCTATCTCTCGGAATCAATTACATCGGCTCCGGCATTACGGAGTCTACTATGCATAATTATAAGGACCTTATCAAGCCCGGAAACAAGCGGTAAAATGGCTAAAAACAGGAACCTCGCCTATCGATACTATTATTTAGTACTATTGATCAGTCCAATACTTTGTGGTAATCCAGGAGGTCAGGCCGATGAAAAGCTACAGGAAAGAACTTTGCTTTAATGTCCCCACCCGCAGGGCTTTCATTAACATTACTCCTCAAGCGGAGGAATGCCTTAAAGAGAGCGGCATAAATGAGGGTCTTCTGCTTTGTAACGCCATGCACATAACAGCGTCTGTTTTCATTAACGACGACGAGCCTGGACTACACCACGACTTTGACATCTGGCTAGAAAACCTCGCTCCGCATGAGCCGGTGAAGCAGTACCGCCACAATGTGGGTGAGGACAATGCCGACGCGCACCTTAAAAGGCAGATGATGGGGAGAGAGGTCGTTGTGGCCATCACCAACGGGAAACTGGATTTCGGCCCCTGGGAACAGATCTTTTATGGAGAGTTTGACGGCCGCAGGAAAAAGAGGGTCCTCATCAAGATTATTGGGGATTAATTGTTTTCTGTGGCATGAATGCAATACACCTTAAGACCTGCCCCGATTGAATAGTCCTGACAAAATTGGGGCTAACATATTCGTCAGGAGAGACAAAAAAGTGGTGCTTGCTTCCCTTCACCTCTCAGCGGTTTGCACAACTTGAGACATGCAGCTTGAGACTTTTACATCCAAACCATACGTCCTAGAAATATACAACCTTTCTGCTGAGAGCGAAAGGAGCAAGACCACCACTTCGGTAAGCCCTGCCATCTGTATATACTTATACGCTCCTTCAGGACAGTTGTCAAGAACTTTTTAATGGCGTGTCATGGCGCTGTCCTTTCTTGCAAATCTTTTTGCGTTCCTGCAAACAAGTAAGCCCTCTTTTCTCAAGGCTGCAGAAAACTTCCTTCTGAAGTTTTCTGCAATTTCAATGCGTTTCTTTCTGGCACGGAACCTGCTTTTCAGTGAAGACAACAAAAGGAGGAGAAAAAGATGAAAACGAAAGAGACGGCAAAAAAGATGGCTTATATAGGGACAGGTGCAGGCGTGGTACTCTTTGCAATGATGGGTCTTCTGCCGGGTTCATTGCTCGGCGGATTGGCAGGCCTCAATATCGCGGGCAGCCTCTTCGGTTTCCCGGTCAGCTCGGCTCTCATGCCCAGACTGATCGTGGGAATGTCAATGCTCCTTGGAATTCTTGTATCAGCTGTAGTTTTCATTGCTGGCTTGAGTTCTCTGGGTTGGCTCATTGGTTGCGCTGTCGGATCTTTAAGGATTGAAAGAACTGTTCCGGTGGAGGCCAGACATTAGGACCCACCTCAGTCTCACAATCGTTATCAGAGCGCGTGGCTAAGATCTCCTCAACTGGCAATCCTATCCAGTTGCCATTCTACGGTTTTCTCTCGGTTTTGCTATAATAATTCGGTTATGAAGGCAGCTCGAAAGATGAAGGCCCTGATATTGAGCGGTGGGAAGGGTACGCGTCTGAGACCGCTCACATACACCACGGCAAAGCAGCTAGTTCCCGTAGCTAACAAGCCGATCCTCGGTTATGTCATCGATCATATAAAGGATGCCGGAATACAGGATCTCGGTGTGATCATTTCCCCTGATACAGGCGACGAAGTGAAGAGGTACGTCGGTGACGGAAAGAGGTGGGGTATGAACGTCACGTTTATCCCCCAATCAGAGCCCCTCGGCCTTGCCCATGCGGTCACCACAGCCCGGGGCTTTCTCAAGGACGACGACTTCGTAATGTATCTGGGCGATAATCTGCTCAGTCACGGCGTTAAGGATTCCATAAAAAAATTCAGAAGAGAATCTCCACAAGCATTGATATTCCTGAAAGAAGTCGATAACCCGAAGCAGTTCGGCGTTGCTAAGCTAGATGGTCGGGGCAATATCGTGAAGCTCATCGAGAAACCAAAAAGGCCCCCGTCCAACCTTGCGCTTGTGGGTGTCTATGTGTTCTCTCCGGAGATCCACGACGCAATCGCCCGTATAAAGCCGTCCTTCAGGGGAGAACTGGAAATCACCGATGCGATACAGGAGTTGATACATATGGGATACGAAGTGAAGAGCGAGGTGTTGGAAGGATGGTGGCTCGATACGGGGAAAAAGGACAGCATTCTCCAAGCAAATACTGTAGTACTTGACGAATATGTTAAAAGGAGTATTCGTGGTTCGGCAGACAGCAAGAGCCAGATAACAGGCAGGGTCACCATAGGGAAAGGAGCCGCAATCAGGAACAGCATCGTGCGGGGCCCGGTTATCATAGGGGACCGGACCGAGATCACGGATTCCTTTATCGGGCCTTTCACGAGTGTCGGGGACGGCGTAGTGATAAGGAGTTCCGTCATTGAACACTCTGTCATCCTGAACAGTGCGTTTCTTTCGGGAATAGAGCGGCTCGAGGACAGCCTTGTTGGAAAGAACACAAGAGTGGTTAAGAACAGCTCCCATCATAAAGCCCTCCGTCTCATGGTGGGAGACGACTCCACTATAGAGGTCTGATGTTCACGGAAGGTGAGATCCCGGACGTCTCGGTAAGGGAATTCAAACAGTTTCGCGA
>CAZNTS010000135.1:0-5043 GCA_964576045.1 uncultured Nitrospiraceae bacterium
AATCGGCAGGCTGCGCCCTTTCAATTAATTCGTCCCAGTCATGGTCTCTGCCCGCGATAAGCCCTGCCGTATTCTGGTACCTTTGAAGGATCACGCAGCTGCCAGGCTTGTGGGAAGAAAGTTCGATGGCCTTGTCTAGCATAGGTTTATAGTCGATGGTCCGCTTCACCTCTATGCCGCATGAAGCGGAAACAATGACCTTCGGCTTCGCATCATCTATGCGTATTGCCAGCTCATGGGGGGCGAACCCCCCGAACACGACTGAATGGACCGCACCTAGCCGCGCACAGGCGAGCATCGCAATGGCGGCTTGCGGCACCATCGGCATGTATATTATCACCGTATCGCCCTGCCCGACTCCAAGTCCTTTGAGGACTCCTGCAAAACGCGAAACAAGGTCCAAAAGCTCGCGATAGGTATATTTTCTGACGGTATTGGTCACCGGACTATCATAGATCAGGGCGATCTGTTCTGCCCTTCCGTTTTCGACGTGGCGGTCCACGGCATTGTAGCAGGTATTAAGTTCGCCACCGGTAAACCACCGGTAAAAAGGCGTCCGAGAATCATCGAGCACCCTATCCCACTTTTTATACCAGTCGATGCTCTGAGCGGCCCTGCCCCAGAAACCGCTGGGATCCTTTATGCTCTCCTGAAAAACTTCCTCGTACTTTCCCATCATTTACCTCCCGCTTGAGTATTTATATATTCCTCGATGTTCCTAGAAGGCTACCCGAGTCCTTCTAATATCCTTCCGCCAATCCGCAAATGCCTTTTCATCAAGCAATCAGCTCCCGAAGCACATAGGGAAGAATTCCTCGATGTCTGTAATAGTCTAACTCGGTAGTTGTATCGATACGGCAAAGCACCTTCACTTCCCTTATGCTGCCTCCACTGCGCCTGATGACCAACGACACGTCATGCCGCGGCCTTAGGGCGTCCAAGCCCAGTATATCAAACTCCTCGTCGCCACGGATACTAAGGGATTGGACAGAATCGTTTCCCTTAAACTGCAACGGCAGCACACCCATGCCCACCAAGTTAGAACGGTGGATGCGCTCGAAACTCTTTGCGATGACAACCCTCACGCCTAGTAGTTGCGTGCCCTTGGCCGCCCAGTCCCTTGAAGACCCTGTCCCGTATTCTTCTCCTCCGAATATTACTGAAGGAATTCCCCTTGCCATATACTTCATTGCAGCGTCATAAATGAACATCTGCTCCCCTGAGGGCTGAAACAAAGTGACACCCCCCTCCACGCGCATTCCGTTATCCTTTGCAGGGAGCATAAGGTTCTTGATGCGAACATTAGCAAAGGTACCCCGGATCATGACATTGTGATTGCCCCTCCTCGTGCCGTAGCTCTGGAAATCCCCCTTTGCCACGCCATGTTGTGTCAGATACTGTCCGGCAGGAGAGCTTTCCTTGATAGAACCAGCTGGACTAATATGGTCGGTTGTAACGGAGTCACCAAAGATTCCGAGGGCACGGGCTCCCCTGATGTCTCCTGTTTTGTCCGGCTCCATGCGGAAGTCCTGAAAAAAAGGCGGTTCTGCTATATAGGTCGATGCAGGCCAGTTATAGATACTACCCGCCACCGATTCTACGCCTTCCCACAAGACATTGTCCTTGGTGAAATCGGAATAGAGACGCCGGAAAGTCTGCGGGTCCATAGCATACTTCATAACGGCAGCCACCTCTTCATTGGAAGGCCATATATCCCTGAGGAAGATTTGTCGGCTATCACTGTTTATACCTAAAGGCTCTTTCTCCATGTCCCTTAGGACGTTACCGGCAATGGCAAAGGCTACCACAAGCGGAGGACTCATAAGGAAATTAGCGCGAAGGTTAGGATGAATGCGAGCCTCAAAATTGCGGTTACCGGAGAGGACCGCAGCGCAGACGAGATCGTTTTTCACAATCGACTCCTCAATCCCCTCATCCAACGGACCAGCGTTTCCAATGCATGTGGTACAACCGTAGGCAGAGATATAGAAACCGAGCTTTTCGAGATAGGGCAGCAGATCTGCCTTCTTTAGATATTCGGTAACAACACGTGAGCCGGGTGCCAGCGAGGTCTTGATGTGTTTCTTTACTGCGAGCCCCTTCTCTACAGCCTTCTTTGCCAGCAGTCCGGCGGCAAGGAGCACCCCAGGGTTTGACGTATTCGTGCAGGAGGTGATTGCAGCGATGATTACGTCTCCGGAACCTATGTCAATGCCGTCTTTTGTCATAAAACGCCGGGGTAAGTCTTCCGATTTCTTTGCGAAACCGCTCTCACCCGAGGGCCTCACAAATAGGTCGGCAAAGCTCTTCTTGAGGTCCTGGAGATCGATCCGGTCCTGGGGACGACGCGGACCGGCAACTGAAGGCGTAACCTTAGAAAGGTCAAGTTCAAGGACCGTTGAATAATCCACATCGCCCGGTCCGGGAATGCCGTACATACCCTGGGCCTGGAAATAGGCCTGAAACATAGCGATCTCTTCATCGTTGCGCCCACTGCTATGGAAAAACTCCACTGTGATATCGTCCACAGGAAAGAACCCCATGGTCGCGCCGTATTCCGGCGCCATATTTGCCACAGTCGCCCTGTCAGGCAATGTCAGCGAAGATGACCCCTCGCCGAGAAACTCTACAAATTTACCCACGACCTTTTCCCTCCGAAGCATTTCGGTTAAGGTTAGGACGAGGTCGGTTGCGGCCACCCCCGCTTTCAGTCTGCCCTTCAAATTTACACCCACCACATCAGGCGTGAGGAAATATATCGGCTGGCCCAGCATTCCCGCCTCTGCCTCTATACCGCCTACTCCCCATCCTACCACTCCCATACCGTTGATCATGGTAGTATGGCTGTCGGTTCCCACAAGAGTGTCCGGATAGTACAATTCCCCTTTGCGATGCACGCCCCTGGCGAGGTACTCCAGGTTCACCTGGTGTACAATTCCGATACCGGGGGGCACGACCTTGAAAGTCCTGAAGGCGTTCATGCCCCATTTCAGAAACTGATAACGCTCCCTATTCCTCCTGAATTCAAGTTCCATGTTCTTCTGCAGGGCATCCGGTTCGCCGTAGTAATCAATCTGGACAGAGTGGTCCACAACAAGATCAACGGGAACCAGCGGCTCAATGACACCGGGATCCTTCCTCATCCTAAAGGCCGCGCTCCTCATTGCCGCCAGATCACAGAGAAGAGGTACACCGGTAAAGTCCTGCAGAACAATACGCGCCACGACAAAGGGGATCTCCTCTGTGCGGGGCGCATTAGGGCTCCAGTTCGCAAGTTGTCTGACGTGATCTTCGGTAATCTTCCTGCCGTCAAAATTCCGGAGCACCGATTCGAGCACAATGCGCAGGGATATGGGGAGGCGTGAGATCCTTCCAATGCCTTCCCTTTCCAGGGCAGGGAGAGAATAGAATTTCCACTTCTTCCCACAAACCGGTCCGGGTTCTTCAAGTGAGTTGAAGAGATTGTGACTCACCATTCCTCCCAATGAATAGTCCAAAGTTTATATTACCGCAAAAAGGACTGGCGCAGCGCATACCTGATCAGATTATGAACTTATCGACGAATTCATTCACCGCTGTTCCTTCCAACTTGCCCTGGTCCAGGCAGATGTCGACTATGCCCCTCTGCTGCTTCGGCGGAAAACGGTGGGAGAGGTTCGTCTTGAATTTTTCCACTAGCAAAGGGATCCCTTCTTTGCGCCGGCGGCGGTGGCCGATGGGATACTCCACAACCACTTCAGGAAGCTTCGTCCCGTTCAGCAGTTCCACTGTCAGGCCGTTTGCAATAGAACGCTTATCCGGATCGTGGTAGTCCCTGGTGAATTGCGTGTCCTCAACGCATTCGATCTTCTCGCGCAACGCGTCGATGCGCGCGTCCGCTGCCACATTGTCTTCGTAGTCAGCGGCGGTAAGGCGGCCGAAGATGAGCGGTACCGCCACCATGTACTGGATACAGTGGTCCCTGTCTGCGGGGTTATACAGAGGTCCCTTCTTGTCTATGATGCGGATAGCTGCTTCGTGGGTTCGGATATTGATCTTCCTGATGTCGTCGGTATTCTTTCCCATATCCTTCAGCTGCCTGTGAAGGATCATGGCACACTCCACCGCTGTTTGGGAGTGGAATTCTGCAGGGAAAGATATCTTAAAAAGGACGTTTTCCATCACATAGGAACCGTAAGGCCTCTGGAATTTGAACTCACTGCCCTTGAAGAGAACATCATAAAACCCCCACGTTTTTGCAGTAAGTGCGGAGGGATAACCCATCTCTCCTTTGACGGCCATGAGTGCGAGCCTCACGCCTCTTGCCGTAGCGTCCCCTGCTGCCCAGGATTTTCGGGAGCCGGTATTCGGGGCGTGGCGGTAGGTCCTGAGGGACTGCCCGTCGATCCAGGCATTGGAAAGGGCATTGATAACTTCTTCCTTGATGCCGCCCATCATCCTCGTAACTACAGCGGTGGTGGCGACCTTAACAAGCACAACGTGGTCAAGACCGACGCGGTTGAAAGAGTTTTCGAGGGCTATAACCCCCTGTATCTCATGCGCCTTGATCATTGCAGTCAGTACATCCTTCATCACAAGTGTCTTCCCTCCCTCAGCCACGGCCTTCCTGGAAAGATAATCGGCGGTCGCAAGTATCCCGCCAAGGTTGTCAGAGGGATGGCCCCATTCCGCAGCGAGCCATGTATCGTTGAAGTCAAGCCATCGTATCATTGTCCCTATGTTGAATGCCGCCTGCACGGGATCGAGCTGAAAGTGGGTGCCGGGGACTCTGGCCCCGTTCGGGACTATCGTACCCGGAACAATAGGCCCCAACAGCTTCGTGCATGCAGGATATCCCAATGCCTCGAGACCGCAACCGAGCGTGTCCATGAGACAGCGTCTGGCGGTATCAAAGGCTTCAAGAGAATTGATTTCGTAATCACATACGTAATCGGCTATATCCACAAGCACTTTGTCGGAATCGGGACGGACGTTGGATATGGCAGAGCTCATAATTATTCCTTGTTTTGTCAGAACGATGTATCATTTTCCATGCCATGTCAT
>CAZNTS010000136.1:0-8099 GCA_964576045.1 uncultured Nitrospiraceae bacterium
ACTGCGTTTATGATCGCCTCTCTGGTCTCTTCAGGTATCCTCTCGTCAGCATCTACTATCAATACCCACTTATGTCTGCATTTGCTGACAGCACTGTTTTTCTGCGGACCGAATCCCCTCCATGGCTCCACAAAAACCCGGCAGCCAAATCCCTGCGCGATCTCTACCGTCCTGTCCGTACTGCCCGAATCAACGACAACAATATCGTCTGCAAATGACACGCTTTCCAGGCACCCGGGTAGCATTTCTTCCTCGTCCCTGGTGATGATAGCAACAGACAGGGCGACTTTCTCACCCTTCACGCAGATTCTCCTGTAGGCCTATGAAGAGTGCGAATAACACCCCAGTACCGTTCATGATGAGCTGGCTGTCGAACATGCTCCCAACGAGCATCATCATCGCGCAGGAGAATATGGAGAACCCTACGACACTGTTGCGGTGCCGCCATCCCTCCCTGAAAAGTGAAAAAAGCAACCATACGAACGGAATCAAGGAAAAAATGCCGAAGCTTACCGCCAGATATACGAAACTGTTGTGTGGCTGTGAGGAATCGGGAAGAGCTGGGTCGGTTTTAAATTTCTTGAGTCCCTCCTCAAATCCTCCTGTGCCGAGCCCTAAGAGAGGGTGTTCCAAGATCATATCAGCGGCGGACCTCCAAAAATAAAACCTGAGCCCCAGTGAGGTGTTGATGTTTCCCGACTTATACGCCGTGATGTCATTGAGTCCTTCGTTTATACGATGATGGACAACTGGGGACACAAATAGAAGCCCTCCCACCAAAATACAAAATATTGCGATCCGGAAAAGATTCTTCTTGCTGAGGAAGTTGTACGCTATAAAAGGGACGGTCAGAAGGAAGACAAGATACCCCGCCCTTCCAGGGACTATGGCAAGGGCGGCAAGGATTACTGCAAACAAGGCTAGAAAGAGAAGCTTTTCTCTGTATCGCTCTGATTTGAATATGAACCAGGAGGTTATAGCGACCCCAAAGGCAAGGAGGAGAGAATATGTTTGATGCCAGTAAAATAACGCAATGGGCATACCTTTTTTCAAGGGGACAATCCCTGCATATTGTAGAAGGGAAACAATGGAACTCAGAGACAAACCCAGAACGAACGCCTTCGGCAGCCTTGATGCCGGGTATCTGTCGGAACACGTTACAGCAGCCGCAAAGGCAAAGAGCCAATAATAACTCTTTTGCGCGTAGGTCATGCCGTTATGGACATTACTGGTGTAAAGGAGCCCGATCCACGGAAATGCCATGAGCAACAGCACATGCACCATCCATGGCTGCCATATCATCCGCGTAGTTATCTTTCCCGACAGTACCCATACCGCCAGGAACGCCCCTCCGGAAATAGCAGCCGCTGACATAGATATGGGGATGCAAAAGAAATAAATACAACAAGAATAAAAAAGCAATTTATCAGAGAATTCTTTGCCGAGTTTCATTTGACCTGATGTCCCAAGCAGTCATTGTATATATCGATATATTCATTGACCATCCATTCATAATTGAACTTTTCTTTCCCGAACGCATAAGCATTCTTACAAAGCCTCTCCGCCTCCTCTGGGTGAGCAAGGATATATGACACCTTTTCTGCCAAGGCCTTGTAATTTCTCACTGGGATCAACATCCCCGTCTGTCCATCAATCACAAGCTCCGACAAGCCTCCGGAGGGCGTAGCAACCACCGGCACATGATAGTGAAAAGCGTCAATTACGACATTTGCAAGACCCTCTTCAAGGGATGGCAATACAAACACATCAAAAACTGCAAAAAAATCCTCTACATCCTCTTTGAACCCTACAAGGAAGACCCTATCAGACAGGTTGAGATCATATACAGTTCTCTGCAATTTGTCCATAAGGACTCCGCTGCCGAAAATAATAAAGTATGCATCGCGCACTTCTGCGGCGGCATAAAGAATAGTGTTATGGTCTTTTTCAGGAGTGAGAGCAGCGATGTTTCCCACCACTTTTCCACCTTTCGGAATTCCGAGATATGACAAAAACTTTTCAGCCCTGACTCTATTTAACTCTTTCTTTTCAGGTACGGCATCATATATGACAAATAGTTTTTCTTCTGAAATTCCGTTATCCATAAGAATCTTTTTCACGGCCTTTGATACACAAACAACCTTATCGGTTAACCGGTACTTCAGTCTCGTAGGAAACAGTTTGCCGGGCCTGAAAGTGACTCTCCTTGTATAGACGTGAGGCTTTCCAGTGAGAACTCTCGCAATTGCCGCCTGCCCTTGAGCCTTCGCCGCGTGCGAATGAATTATGTCGTAATGCCCACCGTCAACAATAAGCCTCTTCACGGCTTCCAATCCATTTCTCACCGGGATTGTATTTATCCTTTCCCTTCTTGCGACATCTTCAAGCGGATAATCTTTCCCACACAAAATAGCGCTCTCAATGCCTCGATCCAGAAGAGCTTTTGCCAATAGGATTGTCTGGCGTTCTCCACCCCGTTGAGTCTTTTCAGTATTTACGTGAAGTATCCTCATCATTACACAACAACTTTTCGGATCGAATATCAGCCGGAAAGATGCTCTCTCAGTATTTTACGAGCTCCGCGTTCACCGACCCGATCTTGACCTTTGATTTCAGCTTCACGGGGATTCTCTTTTCATCGTCCGTAAGCCATATATATATATCCCCTTTCCGGGAAAAAATACCCTCTGACTTCATCAGTGGCTTGACCACAATGGTATTAAAACGACCTGCAGGGACCTCAACCGTCTCCTTCCTAAGCACCTGCACCTCTACATTCCAGATGTTCTTGCTGTCAAAAACTGTAACGTATACGGATTTACCAACTTGGAGGTCAAGTGTCCTGACATAGTAAAAGCTCGAAATAGGATCGCGGATTTCGGCAGGCACCCTGAACTCATCCCTCTCCTTTTCAAGATAATCGATGTACGTTACTTTTGCGTTGTGATGATCGAATATCACCTCTTTTTTCTTCCTGTACCTCCCCTCCCTGAGCGTTAGCCGGTAGTCCACGGGAAGGACAGTAAAACCTGTCCCATTCTTCTGGAGCTTGCACTCAACAACATCGTCTACCGTATAGAAGACTGACACCCACTTAACCGATCTTGCAGTGGAGGTTATCTTTATTCCGTCCGCATTCTCCCTGATCTCGAGTGACGCTTCTCCCGCCTTAATCCCTGTCCACGTTAGGTCGTAGTTGAGGACCTCTGGCATCTGGAAAGGCATAGCAACGGCTGGACACATAAGAAATGCGAGCACAAGAATGCTAAACAAAGAAATGAGAATAACGCTTTTGTTGAATTCTGAACCGTATTCCTTCATTCTGCAGTATCCGCACCTCCATATCTCAGCGGTTATTTTATACAGTCCTTAATTGTCCTGAAGGATTCGCGGGAATGACACCTTACTGATCAGCCCATCACCACGGCGCTCCCTAATTTATCAAGCACAAGCCTTGTGTTATATTAATATGATGCGCGTAATTCCTGCAATAGATTTGAAGGCGGGCAAATGCGTAAGGCTTCTTCAGGGAAGGCCTGATGCTGTTACCGTCTATTCGGACGATCCCGCTTCAATGGCAGGACACTGGGAGTCTTGCGGGGCGAAGCTACTCCACGTGGTGGACCTGGACGGCGCGTTCACGGGCGACCAGAAAAATCTCGATGCAGTAAGGAAGATCCGCAGGTCTGTTTCGATCGAGATCGAGGTGGGTGGTGGTATCCGAAGCATTGAAAAGATTTCGACGCTTGTCGACATCGGCATCGACAGGATTATATTGGGAACTGTTGCAGTGGAGGAACCTGCGCTCATGGTCGAGGCCGCGAGAAGATTTCCAGGACAGATCCTCGTCGGCATTGATGCAAGGGACGGAAAGGCAGCTGTGAAGGGCTGGGTCGAAACGACCACAACAGATGCAAAGGAGCTCGCAGCGGTGGCCGAAGGGAGCGGTGCAGCGGGAATTATCTATACGGACATCTCCACTGATGGCATGATGACTGGACCGAACATCAGGGCCATGGAAGAGATGGTGAAAACGGTTAGCATCCCGGTAATCGCTTCAGGCGGCGTATCCTCCCTTGAGGACATCAGAAATCTTATGCAGATAAAGAACCTCTGGGGCGTGGTCACGGGCAAAGCTATCTATTCGGGCGGCCTTGACCTCCGGGAGGCGATAAGGATCTCTGAACAGGCTGAGGTGAAAGTTGGGGCCGAGAGCAGAAGAATATGATGTTACCCTGTGCATTTACCATAAGCTGGAGGATTAGGTGCTAGCGAAACGTATAATTCCCTGTCTCGACGTGAAGGACGGCCGCGTCGTAAAAGGCGTAAGCTTCGTGAACCTGCGTGACGCCGGGGACCCCGTAGAGAACGCGAAGTTCTATGACGAGCAGGGCGCTGACGAACTCATCTTCCTCGATATCACCGCGTCTCATGAAAAGAGAAAGATAATCATTGATGTGGTTGAAAAGACTGCTGATGATGTTTTTATGCCGCTTACTGTAGGAGGAGGTATAAAGGGCCTTGACGACATCAGGGACCTCCTCCGCGCAGGATGTGACAAGGTATCGGTAAACACAACCGCAGTGAGAGACCCGTTTTTTGTCACAAGGGCAGCGGAAAAGTTTGGCAGCCAATGCATCGTTGTCGCCATTGACGCAAAAAGGGTCTCCGGAAGTATATCCTGGGTTGCAGATGAGCAGTGGTTTAACGATCCCTCATTAAAAGATGTCTGCCTTGAGTCAGCTGCTTTTAATTCCTCACCTCCCGGTTCCTACTCCCCCCAGCTGTGGGCGATCTCCACTCACGGCGGAAGAAAGATGAAACTCATAGATGCGGTGAAATGGGCAAAAAAGATGGAAGAACTCGGGGCGGGAGAAATTATGCTCACAAGTATGGACATGGACGGGACTAAAGACGGCTATGACATCGCCCTCACAAGGGCTGTATCGGAAGCTGTCTCGATCCCAGTTATTGCGTCCGGAGGAGCAGGGACCCTCGAGCACGTCTATGAGGGTCTAGTCTTTGGAAAAGCGGACGCAGCTCTGGCGGCCTCCATATTCCATTTCAGAGAGTACACGGTAAGGGAGGCAAAGCAATACCTGAGGGCAAAAGGAGTTGAGGTAAGACTTTAACGCAGAATACCCGGCATTTTTTGCAGGCCTGAAGGTCAAGGTTTAACGGCAATGTTATGATGTTTTTCTATCATGTGCTTTTCGACCTCTTCCCTTCCAGCAGGAGGAACAGTAATTCTGGCTATTGGCTCCGTGATGGTCGACCGGTTACAGACGTTTTCTCCCGCCACACCATATATACCGCGTAACGCATTGTGTCCTCTCGTAACCGTCACTTCGACTTCGGGAAGATGTTTTGCATCGGAGTACCGCGCGCAGAGGGAGGCCGCAAAGTCCATAAAGCCTTCTGAGCCGTGTCCGGTCAAAAGGACCACTGGACTTCCCGCTCCTTCCACCCACATCAGGAAACTGTCTTCGTCCGCATAGGACTCGATCAGACCGTTTTCCCTTTCGTCTCTTCCTACGATCGCCTTGCATGTGCTCGAGAGCCTGAAGTGCCTACCTGACCGCAACAGGTGCAGGTCTCTGAGAGAAGGATCGGTGTTGTGCTCAAGGAGCTCCCTCAGGCGGTAAGAGTAGTTCGGCTCCGTAAGAAGACAGCCACCCGCGGGAGCCGGATAGTCAGTCAGCCCCAGTTCCCTTGCCAGCGCCATCTGGGGTTTTCTCGATCTCCCGTTGAAGTTGTAAAGCATATCTCTCGTCACGAGCCCCTGCATTTCTGGAACTGTTTCGTTCAGCAGCTTTGCGCTGAGTGGCCGCAGCACATATCCTCTCAGGCCTGCCTCCCTGTCCACGATGTTAAGCGTGTCTCTCCTCTGGCTCATCGGCCTCTGACCCAGAACCTCGCCTGTGACTATGAAATCCCCCCCTGTCATTTCCATCAGTTCCTTTGCCTCTTTGAGCATCAGTATCCTGCAATCCACACATGGGTTCATGTTCCTACCGTGGCCGTGTTTCGGGTTTTTTACGATCTCTATGAACTTGTCCGCGAGATGGCAAAGCTTTACTTCAAATCCAAATTTCGCGGCAGCTGGGAAAGGATTTCGGGAACAGGACGAGCTGTCACTGATGTCGCAACCGAAATGAGTAAGGAACGTAACGGCAGTTACGTCTATGCCCTGCCTCAGCAATACAAGGACCGCAAGAGTGCTGTCAAGCCCGCCTGAGAGTAATGCTATTGCTTTTGCCATTTCCAGAGAAAGATCCGGACCTTATTTTTTGCCGTCAGCCCGTAACGATTCCAGGAGTTTTTCCCTGGTCACTACGGCCGTTCCGACTTCGCCCACCACGATACCGGCCGCGTGGTTTGCGATCACCGCCGACTCCAGCAGGGATCCCCCTGAGGCACACGCAAGGGTCAGCGTAGCGATTACCGTATCACCGGCACCCGTTACATCATACACGTGTCTCGCAACGGTAGGGATGTGGGTAATTCCTCCCTTATCAAAGAGGCTCATCCCTTCCTCTCCACGCGTGACAAGCACAGCCCCGCAGGAGAGTTTCTTCATCAGGGCCTTGCCTGCCCTTATAAGTGATTTCTCGTCCTTTATCTCGACTCCGGAGCCCTGGGAAGCCTCAACAAGGTTGGGGGTTATAATGGAAACACCCTTGTAACAGTGGAAGTGGCCGACCTTTGGGTCAACGGCCAACAACTTGCCCTGCGGCCTCGTACTCTTCAATATCCCCTGTATGAGACTGCGGGAAACCATACCCTTTCTGTAGTCAGAGACGATGACAGCATCATGCTCAGGTATGGCGCGTTGCAGGTATGCAATGATTGCCGCCATGACCTTGCCGGAAATCCTGTTCTTGTCTTCCCGGTCAAAACGCACTACCTGCTGATTGTGCGCGATGACCCTTGTCTTGATAGTAGTTGGTCTGGAGTCCTCGAAAAGGACGCTCCGGATGTCCTGGTCGTCCAGAAGTTTTCTCAGGACCTCCCCTGCCCTGTCCTTTCCTGCCACACCCACCATTGTAACTTTACCCCCGAGCGATACGATATTGTTGGCCACATTGGCTGCCCCGCCAAGCACAAAGTTATCGTCAGTGACCTCCACCACGGGCACTGGCGCCTCCGGAGATATTCTGCTCACCCTTCCCCATATGTAACGGTCAAGGATAAGATCCCCTATTACAAGTATTTTGCTCTTAGGAAAGTTTTTGAGAATGGTATCGGCCTTCACAATATAAAAAATAACCCACCCTTCCTCAAAAAATCAATAAATGTATTCCAAAATCTTCCTTGTCTTGCAATATTTTCCTTGATTAACAGCTCTACTTAATATTATAATTTTAGCCGTTATTATAGTTTCTTTAACAATGTCATCTGATAATATGTCGCGGAAAGAGCTCTCGAAAGAACTGAGCGAAAAAGAAAAAAAGGGCATGCCCCTTTATCCCATCGGAGTTGTTTCTGAATTGCTCGGTACCACTGACCAGACCTTACGGCTTTATGAAAAACACGGCCTGATAAAACCTGCAAGGCGTAACAAAAACCGCTTCTATTCGGAAAACGACATCAAGTGGCTCAGATGCGTAAGGGACCTTATCCACGTTAAAAAAATCAGTATCGAAGGCATCAAGAAGCTCCTCGAATATGCGCCCTGCTGGGAGATCACTTCGTGCCCGGATGAAAGGAAGAACAGGTGCACCGCCTTCATCGACAAGACAAAGCCCTGCTGGGAACTCAACCGTATGATCTGCAACAAGGAAGCCGGAAAAGACTGCGAAAATTGTGTGGTGTTCTTGCCGAAGTTCAGGTCCGCGAGCTGTGGCCCGTAAACCCCCGACCACTTCAATAGCCCTGGGTGATGGCTTAGGGTATATAAAACTGAGAAGTTATTTCCCTTGATTTTTTAAGTAGTAACTGGTTTATAATTGTAACTAAAATAATGGCTGGGAAAAAGCTTACCAGAGAACTGAGCGAAGAAGAAAAAAAGGGCATGCCCCTTTATCCCATCGGAGTTGTTTCTGAATTGCTCGGTACCACTGACCAGACCTTACGGCTTTATGAAAAACACGGCCTGA
>CAZNTS010000137.1:0-3491 GCA_964576045.1 uncultured Nitrospiraceae bacterium
CAAAGGGAAGCTAAACGTTGACCGGGAAACCTGGAAGAGTCGTCGGACCAATAACAAAGATATGTTCCCTAAAGTTCGTTCAAAAGGTAGCTCAAGCCCTTCTCAGTGAGCTCGAGGCCTCTTGACGGTGTGATGATCACGAGGCCCTCGTCCCTCAATTCCCTGAATGCATCGTCCAATGCCGCAAAATCAGATGGTTCCCAACCAGGCGAGCCAGATGAGAATTCCGCAGAAGTCAGAACCATTCCTGCTTTCACCTTGTTGTGTCTCCGGAACAGCTCCATGATCTTTTCGGGCGTTCTCGTCATGGTTCACCTAGATCGCATCAGTTTTCTTCCTGCACCTGAGAAGTGCGGGGGGTCATTAAGATGATATGAGGTTCTAAGATACATGTCAAGAGGATCAAAACCATTTTTTTTTCTCCCAAGCCATGGCCATGTCATAGTATCTGAAAAGTTTCTCCCGCTTCCTGAACAGCTTGGAGTGGACCTGTCTCCTTCCATTTCTTTCATGAACAGCCATGTCAGCATGCAGCATTTCATGGAATACGACGAACTCCACGAAGTAGGCAGGCACTGTTTTCCTGTCAAGGACCGGATTTATTCTTATCGTATTTGTTTGTCTGCTGTAGCTTCCGAGTGTGCGTTTTTTCACCCTATTACGAGACCTACCGTGGCCCCATGTAATTGAGCTGGAAAGTGAGGAGCCGAAATAGCTGCTGTGCAGCGTGTCATATATCACGCCTAGATCGTGATATCTCCCCTTTTGCCTGAGAGATTGTTTCTTCCTAGGTGCCTCTTTTATCCGATGGGTATTCTGCCTTATGAACTCCCGCAGAAGAGGTGTAGACCTGTTCCTATGCTTGATGAAAGCCGCGACATCATGGAGCACATTGTCGCCGGCAGAGAGAAACATTCTGTGTAGTCTTATGCAGACGGTGGGACCTTCTTTTTTCACCGACAGCATGCTAGCAGAATTGTCCGTGATGGTGAGTGTAATCGGCCTGAGGCAGGCTTTTCCGAGATATCGGATGAGGTGTTCGCTTTCGTGTTCGAAAGGTAAGTGTAACTGCAAGGGAGCGGCCACGGCTCACGACCCCTTCAACGGCTTCCCGTAAATAACTGAGAAGTCCACAGTCTCTTCACTCTTTGTTAATGTCAATCCGATAAGCCCCATCACTATCGGCTCTTCCACCGTCTGATAGTTTCTTTGACGATCCAAAGATTCTTTACTTCGATAAAGACAAAAAAGTATAATACCAACCTACACAGGACGTATACAAGAGAAATGCCCGCGTCGAGGATTCGGAGGAAAAAGGACCGTGAACATAATCATCTGTATTAAGCAGGTTCCGGATACTGCCGAAGTAAGGATCAATCCGGAGACGAATACCCTTGTCAGGGACGGTGTGGCGAGTATCATTAATCCTTACGACCTGCACGCAATAGAGGCGGGTCTCCAGATCAGGGAGAAAATGGGAGGCAGAGTCACAGCAATCACCATGGGACCCCCACAGGCGGAAACAGCCCTGAGAGACGCGATATCGATAGGTGTGGACGATGCGGTACTTCTCACTGACAGGGCTTTTGCCGGGGCGGACACATGGGCAACATCGTACACGCTTTCCAAGGCTATCGAAAAACTGGGTGCCGATATCGTGATTTGCGGCAAACAAGCCATAGACGGGGATACCGCACAGGTCGGACCGGAGATTGCTGAGTTCCTGAACGTTCCTCATATTACTTATGTAAGGAAAATCAAAGACATTCGGGAGGGTTCTCTGAGGGTTGAGAGGTTGATGGACGAAGGATATGATGTGGTGGAATCCTCCCTGCCAGTACTTCTCACCGTGGTCAGGGAGCTGAATACGCCGAGGCTCCCTTCTCTAAAGGGTAAGATGGCGGCAAAGAAGGCGGAGATAAAGAAATGGACATTGTCCGACATAGGAGCCGATGCGGATAAGGTTGGACTTAAAGGCTCGCCGACACAAGTGAGGAATATCTTTGCCCCAGAGGCAAGAAAAGACCGCAGGATGCTGGAAGGTACCCCGGAGGAACAGGTTGACTCACTAATCGTAGAACTGAGGGATCTGAAATGCGTATAGTGGTTAGTTCAGGTACATGCACAGGATGTGAGACGTGCATAGAGTCATGCCCCTACACGGCGATTATTATAAAGGAGGGCAAGGCATTTATTACAGAGTACTGTCAACTCTGCAGAGCCTGCCTCAACGCATGTCCGGAAGGAGCCATAAAGGAGGTCCTCGAAGAGGGCGAAACCGAGGGGCCGCAGGAGATGCCAATTGGCGCACATTCAGGAGTATGGGTATTCGCTGAACAGAGGGGCGGCAAGGTTTCTTCGGTTGCATATGAGCTCCTTGGTGCGGGTCGCCGCATCGCCGATGGGCGGGGCACGGAACTTTCGGCTGTCCTTCTGGGCGCATCGGAATCGGAGGCACAGGAACTGGTGAGATGGGGCGCCGACAGAGTCTATCTTTCGAATAACGCCTTGCATGAAGGGTTCAATGATGAGCTCTATGCGGATCTCCTCTCGCTGCTTATCAAAGAGCATAGACCCGAGATTGTGCTTGCTGGTGCAACACCTATAGGGCGCTCTTTCTTTCCCAGAGTGGCTGCCAGGCTGAGGACAGGATTGACTGCCGACTGCACATCGCTAGAGATCGACTCCGAGACGGGAAATCTTATACAGATAAGACCAGCATTCGGAGGTAATATCATGGCATCCATACTCTGTCCCCATAACAGACCTCAGATGGCCACCATTCGTCCCAGGGTTATGAAGAGAGGTACTTACAAGGAGGGAAGAAACGGTGAGATCATCCATATTGAAGCAGAAGGACTCGTCTCACGCACAAGGATCATCGAGACGGTTAAAGAGGTCTCGGATATCACGGTAAATCTCCACGAGGCGGACATAATTGTTTCTGGTGGTCGGGGATTAGGAGATCCGAAGGGGTTCAAGCTCCTGGGTGAGCTTGCTGAGATCTTGGGGGGTGCCCTCGGCGCTTCAAGGGCGGCTGTGGATGAGGGATGGATACCTTATCGGCATCAGGTGGGACAGACGGGTAAGACCGTTTGTCCTAAAATATATATTGCCTGCGGCATTTCCGGCGCGGTCCAGCATTTAGTGGGTATGCAGTCGTCGGACATAATAATCGCCATAAACAAAAACCCTGAGGCCCCCATATTCAATGTCGCCAGCTACGGACTTGTTGGCGACGTCTATGAGATTGTCCCGATGCTCATAAGGAAGATAAAAGAGGCCAAAAGTTAAGCACGGAACACAGGATGAACATACGAAGAACCATTATGCGATACCTTAATTAAGAGATTGGTGAAGGCGCTTCAATTTATTTGGTTAACCTATGCAATACAAATATTTTGTTGATTATAAGAATTCTGAGGCCAGCAATCCTCTGTCTTCTTCAGATAAGAAGAGGCTTCATAAATGAGGCTTTGTTTTGTTTTTCC
>CAZNTS010000138.1:0-3317 GCA_964576045.1 uncultured Nitrospiraceae bacterium
ATGATTTGCTCCGGGGGCAAATCCATCACCAGTATGCGGGACCTGGAAAGCACAGTCCGAAGTGGGCAAAGAGAAGAACCGCAACGCAGCCCTCAAGGTTTATGTGGACTGTCGGCAAGCTCTGCGGCAATGACACCATACGGAGCCTGACCAGACCACTACCGCCATTTATCAAAAAATCCTTGAACTTATTTAAGCCGCGAAGGGTAAACCCCATTCCTGGTAAGCCTTCCTCATTTTTCAGAGTATTTTTCCCCGGAATTTTTCAAAAATTTCCCGCCCTCAAGGTCAGTCAACCATAAATTTTCCACCATTGATTTCACCTCTCTAGATTATAAAAAAAATAAACCCTGTTTTCCAATAGTTACCTTCCGCTCTCTGAATGCGTCTGTAACTAAATTGTAACTCCAATGATTTATATAAAAAACCAAGTGAGCAGGCAGAATATACCATGAACAGGTTAACAAAAAGCCGAATTTTCCCACTCAAACTAGTCCAAAAAAAAGGGGCATCTCCAAGCCATAAGCCCCTTCCTCCAAAAATGGGAAGAGCAAGGATGTTCACCGTCGATGCAGGAGGTTTCCCCTAAAATGAGCCCCGAAGAATCTGAGAAGCTGGAATTCAAGACAATCTTTACGGATGAATGGCAACTCATCGAGCAAAAGCGGCAAAAACACCACCCTGAAGACCAAGGGGGACCTTCCTTTGGAATCGCCCTATCAGGCGGCGGCATTCGTTCTGCAACGCTCAACCTTGGGGTGCTGGAGGTTTTGAATACTTGCGGCGTTTTGGAACGGGCGGATTATCTTTCGAGTGTCTCGGGCGGGGGCTATATTGCTGGTTACGTGCACGCCCGTCTCAAGCAAGACGGCCCAGGAGCTTATGCAAAATTATTTTCCCTAGATAAAATCGATGCTTTAAGAAATTTCGCTTATTATTTAGCTCCGGGCCGGGACCTGAAGGAGAAAACCTGGAGCAGGCTCCGGATGTGGGGAGCCGTGGCGGCCAGCCTAATCATGAATTGGGTCTGGGTGTTAGCCCTGGCCGGTGTGGTGATATATTTTTTCAAATCCTTTTATTACCTTTTGTACCATTTAAGTTTGCCGACTTTGTTTCAGGAGCTCAAAGTTTCGGTGCTCATCGTGAGCGCGACCGCAATTATCCTGGCCTGGCATTACTTTTTCCACGGTCTGCGAAACATCAAGTTCGTTTGGTCTTCAGATTTTCTCAATGGCTGCGAAGGAATTCTCTTGTTAGTCCTGGTGCTTTGGTGGGTCTTGCATCTGGCCAGTACGGCTAAGCCTTCAGATATCACCAGGTTGCAGATTAGCTTGGCAATATTATTTGTGACAGGATGGTTTGCCAATCCCAACATCCTCACGCTGCACCGGTTTTATCGGGACCGGCTTAGAAGGGCTTTCTTATGGACTGCCGGGATGGGAGATACCGGTCTGAAAGTAGCCGATATAGGGCCGGAGAAATCGGACTGGGCCCCTTATCCTTTGATTAACACCTGCCTGAATCTGTTTAATTGGAAGGACCGTAACTTCAAAGGTACCATGAGCAATGATTACTTTTTGTTGTCCCCCTTGTATTGCGGCTCTCATCTGACGGGATATATTGAAACCAGCAGTCCGGTTTATCGAAATATGACCCTGGCCACGGCAGTGGCAGTGTCGGGTGCCGCCCTAAATCCCCATATGGGTACTAAAAGCAACCGCGTTGTGGCCTTTCTCTTAACGCTCCTTGATATACGGATAGGCTACTGGGCCCTGAGTCCAAAACGAACGATCCCAGCGTGGTTCCAGTATATAACTTGGTGGCCATATTATCTTATTTTAGAATTACTAAGTTTGAAAGATACCCTCAGATGGCGGGTGAACCTGTCAGACGGCGGACACATCGAGAATCTTGCGGTTTACGAACTACTGCGCCGCGGTTGCCAATTGATCCTGGCAGTGGATGCTACTGCTGACTCAAAATACGCCTTTGACGAACTGAATAACTTAGTGACCCGGGCTACAAATGAATTAGGGGTTAAAATCAGATTCAGGCAAAATCCGGAAACCTTTATCCGGCCCCTCCCTTCGGAAGGTTTTTCGCAATCCCATTTTGTCATTGCGGACATTGAGGATTTGCCGGGTAAGGAGCCCGAAAAACAATTTTACCGGATACCTGGACTGTTGATCTACCTGAAATCTTCCATGCGGCCTCCAAAAAGGTGGAAAAAAGATGTAATTGAAAAAAGTGATAGCTACGCCTATAAGACTTACCACCCCTCCTTTCCCCATGAATCTACGGCAGACCAGTTTTTCGATCCAGATCAATGGGGCGCCTACTATTACTTAGGTAAATTCATGGCTGGCGACCTACTGAGGGCAGACGTTACCGAGGCCGAGGAATATGGCCAGAAGTGCAGAATTAAAAGCATTAAAGAGTTTTTTGGTAAGTTTGACAAGATTACCAACGACATCGCCTTGCAACAGCTTCTGGAGGCTTGGGACGAAGAGATGGAAAAAATCAATAAAATGTAATAAAATTTTGTAATAAAAATTATTTTTTATTTCAAGCTTATAGCGAGTTACTTGCCATAATCGAACCTTCTCAAAGAATACGATTACTTGGATATATGATCCGCAGATTGAAATAAGTGGCATGGAGTCCCCCTGGGGACCAATATGACAGTGAACTTATAGAACATGGGAATCTGGTTTTGCGGCCGGAGTGCCATGGGGTCTGAGTTTCTTCGACGGGTGACCAGCCGTCGGCCCCGGTGAACAAGGGGAGGCAACGAATCATGGCTGTAACCATTTCTTCGTGAGTTTGCCCAGAACCCCACGTTGGCCCAACCGCTTCTGGGCCTCATCGATGGCTTGGCGTAAGGCATCGTTTCCCAATCGCACTGCTATGCCCAGTTTCTCTTTGGTGATGCCTTCTTGCACCACCCTGAGGGCAGGGCGATTTCGGATTAGCCAATGCATCACCGGGGCCAGCTTCATTACCGCACCAATCGTCCCGGCTTCTAGATCATCCAGCATCATGCCAATTTCGTGGTAGGCATAGGTGCGAACGTCTCTCACGCGGCCCTGCGCCTTCAGGAGATGTGCTACCGGTTCGGAGGTGTTGCCGTGCTGGACGCCAATGATCATCTGGCTTAAATCGTCAACGGAGTGCACCTTCGGCGACTTCTTGATATTACAGACGAGACTTTGGCCGGACTCGAAGTATGGGGAGCAGAAGGTGGCGAGGGCCTGGCGTTCGGGCGTGATCGTCGCGCCCGATGCCACGCAATCCCACGAGCCGTTGGCCAACCCGTC
>CAZNTS010000139.1:0-4039 GCA_964576045.1 uncultured Nitrospiraceae bacterium
AAATCCCTCGGGTACGAAGAAGACTCGAAGATCGCCGAGATGATTTCAACCGAGGAACTCATCCAGAATCAACTCGCATCAACCTTTGAAAAATCGGTTGGCGTAGTCACCCAACGGGATGCACTGCTATACATAGGAAACCGACTAGCGCCGGGTCAAGTTGAAGAGTATCGTCTGAAGAAGGCGGAAGCATCGGTTGACCGCAACTTCCTTCCGCACATCGGGCGAGAGCCCGCCGACAGAAAAGAGAAAGCCGCCTGCCTCGCCGAGGTCGGCTGCCGCGTGATTGAACTCAAACTTGGCATGCGTGAACCGGACGACAAAGACCACTACGCCAACAAGAGGCTGAAACTAGCCGGCTCGTTGCTGGCTGAACTGTTTCGAATCTCCTTCCGCAACCTAATTCGAGACCTAAAGTACCAATTGGAGCGTATCACCATCCGCCGACACGCAGAGCTATCCATCAGCAACGCAATCAGACCCGGGATTATTACCGAACGAATTCAGCATGCGATCGCCACAGGAAATTGGGTACGCGGCCGTGTAGGAGTCACGCAACTGCTGGACAGGACGAACTATTCGTCCACCCTAAGCCACCTACGCCGGTTGCAATCGCCTCTGAGCCGAAGCCAACCCAACCTCGAAGCACGCGACCTACACCCAACCCATTGGGGAAGGCTTTGCCCAAGCGAAACCCCAGAAGGCAGTAACTGTGGATTGGTCAAGAACCTAGCTCTAAGCGCTGTAATCACAACCGGCATTGACTCCCGCGAGTTTGTTTCCAAACTACGAAGAATGGGCGTCATCCTAGTTGACGAGGCTGACGTGAAGCTTCGACAGGCTGGAGCAAAAGTCTTCGTTGACGGTTTGATTGCCGGATACGTACGCGAGCCGGACAAGATGGCGCAAGAACTGATTCGTATGCGGAGAGGCGGAGAGCTCAGTTCGGAAGTGAACATTGCTTATTCACCCCCGCAGGTTGAGGGAGGCAGGTCCGAGCTTTACGTGAACTGCGACCAGGGGCGCGTAAGGAGGCCCGTAATAGTCATCGAGAACTCTAAACCAAAACTGACAAGGGAACACGTAGAGGCAGTTCAACGCGGCGAGATGCGTTGGGAAGACCTGAGCGAACGCGGAGTCATAGAATATCTGGACGCCGACGAAGAGGAGAACGCATTAATTGCTCCGTCCCCAGGGCGAATAAACGAGAGAACAACCCATGTTGAGATTGCTCCGTACACGATTCTTGGGATAGCCGCATCACTCATCCCATACCCGGAACACAACCAATCCCCACGCAACGCCTACGAGTCCGCCATGGCTAAACAAGCGCTGGGTGTCTTCTCGGTCAATTATGCGAACCGCGTGGACTCTCGAGGCCACATACTGCACTATCCACAGGTACCCGTAGTCCGAACCAAACCAATGGACATTATACGGTACGATACAAGACCCGCGGGCCAAAACTGCGTCCTCGCCGTTCTATGCTACCAAGGCTACAACATGGAAGATGCCATTATCATTAACAAATCATCAGTTGACCGCGGCCTCTTCAGATCAACCTTCTACAGAGTATACGAGGGCGAATGCCGGCAGTACCTGGGTGGGCTCCGGGACAAATTCGAAGTTCCCGAGGCAGGAATACGCGGGTATCGGGGTGACAGATACTACAGGATGCTGGAAGAGGACGGTATAATCTCAGTCGAATCGGAAGTAACCGGAAATACGGTACTCATAGGCCGAACCAGTCCCCCGCGGTTCCTAGAGGAATACCGCGAGTTCGAGGTCAAGGGCCCAACCAAACGTGACTCATCCGTGGGCATGAGGCCCTCGGAAGAAGGCATCATAGACGCCGTCTTCCTAAGCGAATCAATCGAAGGCAATCGACTGGTCAAAGCGCGCGTACGAGACACAAGAGTTCCCGAGCTAGGAGACAAGTTCGCATCGAGACATGGACAGAAAGGAGTCATCGGGACATTGATCCCGCAAGAGAATATGCCATTCACCGAACAGGGAATAGTTCCCGATGTAATCATCAACCCCCACGCAATCCCGTCACGAATGACGATCGGCCAATTCGTCGAATCGGTGGCAGGAAAAGTTGCATGTCTCCGCGGCGAACCAGTCGACGGAACCGCGTTCAGCAACGAAAGGCCGCAGGCTCTCCGCGACTCGCTTCTCGAGTTGGGTTTCCAACATAGTGGACGTGAGGTTATGTACAGCGGCATCGACGGACGCAAACTCGTAGCCGATATCTTCGTCGGAGTCGTCTACTACCAGAAACTTCACCACATGGTATCGGACAAGATGCATGCAAGAGCTCGCGGCCAAGTACAAATGCTAACGCGACAACCCACGGAAGGACGCGCCAGAGGAGGAGGCTTAAGATTCGGAGAAATGGAACGCGACTGCCTAATCGGACACGGTGCATCCGCGCTACTCAGAGATAGGCTGCTTGAAGAATCCGACAAATACACGGTAATGGTCTGCGAAATCTGCGGCCTACTCGCATATCACGACGTGAAACAGAACAAGTACATCTGCAGAATAGACGGCGATAAGGCCGTAATATCCCCCGTACAACTCTCGTACGCGTTCAAGCTTCTGCTTCAAGAGTTGATGGCGCTAGGGATTGCGCCCCGCCTCGAAGTATCGGAGCGTGCCTAAACATGTCAGTTGCGGAAGAAGCTACAAAAGTAATCGGCAGCATCCACTTCACCCTAATCTCTCCAAGCGAGATAAGGAAGCTTTCAGCCGTAGAGATTCAAACAGCCGACACATACGACGAAGATGGCGTCCCGATAGTATCCGGCCTAATGGACGGAAGGCTCGGAACCCTAGAACCGCGCCAGAAATGCAAGACCTGCGGCAACACTGCCTCCGCATGCCCCGGCCATTTTGGACACATCGAGCTCGCCGAACCTGTAGTGCACGTCGCGTTCGCCAAATTGCTTCACAAACTTCTGCAGGTAACCTGCAGAAACTGCGGACGAATCCTACTGTCCGCCGAGAAGATAAAGGCGTTCAATGAGCGCATGCAACGCGAGCAGAGACAACTCAACGAGATTCCGGCAACATTCTACGAGGCGGTGATGAAGGACGCCAAGAAGAGTCAAGAATGCCCACACTGCGGCGCCAGGCAGTATCCGATAGAGCACGGAAAACCAACTACATTTCATGAAATGGTGGAAGGAGGCGCCGCCAGGCTTAACCCGAGCCAGATCCGTGAACGGCTTGAACGAATTCCCGACGACGACTTACGGTTGTTGGGAATGGAACCAAAGGCCGCACGTCCCGAATGGATGATTCTTCAAGTTCTTCCCGTGCCCGCCGTCACCGTGCGCCCCTCAATCACTCTCGAGTCCGGGATACGGTCCGAAGACGATCTAACACACAAACTGGTTGACATAATAAGAATCAACCAGAAACTGAAGGAGGCGCTTGAATCCGGAGTTCCGGTGAACATAATTCAGGAACTACATGAACTCCTCCAGTACCACGTAACCACGTACTTCGACAACGAAGTCTCGGGCCTGCCCCCAGCTAGGCATAGGTCCGGACGAGCGCTGAAGACCCTAAGCCAGCGGCTAAAGGGTAAGGAGGGTAGATTTAGGGGGAACCTATCCGGAAAACGCGTGGACTTCTCGGCTAGGACAGTCATATCCCCTGACCCCAACATAGACATCAACGAAGTGGGCGTGCCACTAGACGTAGCCCAACGCCTTACCATTCCTGAGCGAGTTACACCATGGAACATAGACGAATTAAAGCAGCTAATACGCAACGGCCCAGATCAATATCCCGGCGCCCTTTACATAGTTAGACCCGACGGCAGAAGGGTGCGCCTTGAATTTGTAACGGAACGAGACGGCTTAGCGGATGCGATTCAAGCTGGTTTCATCGTAGAACGCCACATAAGAGACGGAGACATCGTCCTCTTCAACCGCCAACCATCTCTCCACAGAATGTCAATTATGGCGCACATCGTCAAAGTTCTGCCATACAAGACCTTCAGACTCAACCCATGCGTCTGCGCACC
>CAZNTS010000140.1:0-3338 GCA_964576045.1 uncultured Nitrospiraceae bacterium
TGATCGCTATGGATTCTGAGGATTCTTGGGGGGTGGGGAAGGCTGAGGCTTAGGTGGTGCACAGTAGCCTGCTGCGTCTGTGGAGATTCTAGGGTCAATTTATACGCACCGCTTGCGTTCGACAATGTGCGTTTCTCCGTAACTGAGCATGAACAGGGCGGGTGGCGCAGAGAATTCTCTTGGTTCATGGGTCACCGAGCGAGTATATCATTTGCGCACGACCCTTTGTTGGCAGCGGAAGTACACGTGGGTGCCGTCGATAAGAGCGAAGGCGTTGTCAAGGCACAAAATGCCCTGGCAGTGTTTTTCACCGCGTGATGGTCAGAGTTGGTGGAGAACTGAAGCTCTGTAACTCTCACGGTGAATCAGTTTCTTGCGGATCGCTCCGCCAACCATCGATCCGGCCTGCTAAGGGCCCATGATTCTTCTATCCGAATCCCGGTTTTCACCGGGACGAGAGCGCCCAATCAACCCTGCGGCCTATCCCGCTTGCGGGACGGCCAGCGGCACCCGCGAGCTGCTCTCGACACGAACGATCTCTGGATACTTGGTATTCGTGCGCAGCATCCAGTAGAGTCGCACGGCCAACTTCCTTGCCGCCGCCACCTTGGCGATGCCTTTCTTCCTCCGGTAGCAGCGATGCAAATACTCCGAACGCATCTGGGGATCGTGGCGCACCGCGCTCTGCGCCGCTTCCACCAACAGCATGCGCATAAATCGGTTCCCTTGCTTGCTGATGGGACCAAACCGCTGATGCCCGCCGGAACTGTACTCCCGCGGAATCAGGCCCAGATAGCTGGCCACCTGCTTCCCGCGCGGAAAACGGCTTACGTCGCCCAGCGTCAGCACAAACGCCAGTGCGGTGATCGGCCCCACGCCCGGATGGGTCATCAACAACCGCGCTTTCTCGTTCTCCTCGGCCGCTTTCCTTACCGCTTCCTCCAGCGGCGCGATCTGTGCATGCAACATCTCTCTCAACTTAAACAGGTCTTCTCGCCGCTGGCTGGCCCACGGCTTCAGTGGTAACTCGCAGAGCGCTTTCTCACCTGCTTTACTCCACAACTTCCGACCCTTGGTGATGCCCTGGTTCATCGCCAGGTGTTGCAGTTCGTTCTTTACCTGCACGCGCATGCGCACCAGCTTGTGGCGATGAATCAACAGTTGCCGCAGATCCCTTTCCTGACTCGAAGGCACCCAAATCCGCGGAAACCGCCCTTCCAGCAGCAGCTTCAAAATCAGCGCAGCATCGCGCCGGTCGTGCTTCTGCTGCCGCACTTCGCAGGCGCGAATCTTCGCGGCGTCGCCGATCCACACTTCCTGCTCCAGGGTCATGAGCAACTCCACAAACCACTGGCAGTTGCCAGTCGACTCCATCCCGATCAGCGCCGTCCCAGGCAAGCCGCGGTAAAACCTCTCCGCTTCGCCCGACGCGTGTTCCAGCCTCTGTTCTCCTGTCTCCCCCGTCAGCGTGTCCATCCAACAAACCTGTTGCCAACTGGGGTGGTAATCGCATCCAATAACAATCATCGAAGGCTCCTTCCTACCGATCGCTTCGGTTCTCCAAACAGAAGCATACTCGGCTACCGAACGGAGCCTTCGCTCTTATGCAATCAACCCTTGGTTCCGAAGGGCGGGTCTTGGGTTTCTCCTCCCCGAAACTTAAAACTGAAAACTTATAACTTACGACTTTCCATTCTCTCGGAGGCAATCGCATGATTTCATCCAACGGCACGCTCATCAAGATGCAAGGCGTCAGCAAAATCTACTTCACCGACGAGCTCAAGACCCACGCCTTGTCCGCGATTGATCTCGAAATCAAAAAAGGAGAATACTTGGCCATTGCCGGACCTTCCGGCTGCGGCAAATCCACCTTGCTCGCTATCCTTGGCCTGCTCGATTCGCCCACGGAGGGAAATTACCTCCTTAACGGCAATCCCGTTCGCAGCCTTAAGCATGCCGACCATTCCCGCATTCGCAACCGCGAAATCGGCTTCATCTTTCAGGCCTTCAACTTGATCGGTGATCTCACCGTGTACGAAAATGTCGAGCTTCCCCTCACCTATCGCGGCATGGCTTCCGCTGAGCGCAGGGAAAAAGTGCAAGCCGCGCTGCAACGCGTCGAAATGGCTCATCGCTCAAAGCACTTCCCCGCCCAGCTTTCCGGCGGTCAGCAGCAGCGCATCGCCGTGGCCCGCGCCCTGGTGGGCGACCCCTTGATTCTCCTGGCCGATGAGCCGACTGGAAACTTGGATTCCAAGAACGGTGACGCGGTGATGGATCTGCTGAAGGAACTTCACGCCAATGGCGCCACAATTTGCATGGTCACGCATGACCCGCGCTATGCGCATCATGCGGAACGCACCCTGCATCTCTTCGATGGCCGTATCGTCGAACCGGCTCTCGCGCCCGTCTAACCCTTACTCCAATTGCTCATCGTGAGCCAGTGTCGCGCCTCACAAGCTCGTTGCACTGCTCTGTAGGGGGTCAGGACTTCAGCCTTGACACAAAATCCGCAATTTGAGTTGGGCTTCCGCGTCTTCTGCGTCCGCCGGTTCCTGGCGGAAGCCCCTGAGGACTCCACGATCTTCTTTGTGTCGTGGAAACACAACTCTACCGCCGCAGCACCAGGCACCCGGCGATCATATCGTGCAGCGCCTGCTTCTTTTCCGTGAATCCTGCCATGATGTACCCGATGCCGAAGGGAATCAGTCCGGAAATGATCTTCGCAAAAAATCGCCCCGAGGCCCGCCCGAACGTCACGCGGTTGGCCGCCCCGTCCGTCACGTACAACCCCAGCGCCTGTTTGCCCCAAGTCCCTTGCTTCTCCCCGCTCTCCAAATACGCGTAGTAAAGCCACTTCACCACGAGTGCGACCGCGACAATCATAAACACCGTTGAGACTATTCCCGCAATCGCTCCTGGGCTCAGTTGCCCATCCTCATGGTGCGGCAAGCTCCCTATCGTCGCAGCCAGCCCCGTCAGGAATATCAACGGGATGATCAGCGCGATCACACCTATTCCTAAAATTACACTGTCAATCAGATACGCCACAAAGCGCAGCCAAAATCCCGCATAGATCACGCTCTGCGTCGTGCTGAATCCCGCTACTCCCACATTCGGCGGCACCGAAACCCCTACCGTGCCACCAGGCGTTGCACGCACCACCGGCGTTCCGCACGACCCGCAAAATGCCGCGTCTGCCCCAAGTATCGCACCGCATTTTGAACAATACACCGTCACCCTCCTCGACTTCGTTTAACTCACTCAGCCTTGGCCCGCAGGCACGCGCGCAAATGCATCATCCCACCGCTGACCAATTCCAGTTCTACACCAGGACT
>CAZNTS010000141.1:0-2946 GCA_964576045.1 uncultured Nitrospiraceae bacterium
ATTGCCGTGACAACAACGAAAGAAAAGAGCAGAGAAACAATAAGGGACCTTTTGATCTTTATCTTAAATATGGAGTTTGTGGCAGCTTCAAGGGACGCGAAAAGACCGTATGACAGGAGTCCATACAGGAGCAAAGAGACCTGACCAATGTTCTTATACGTTATGATGCTGCCAAGTTCCCCTGTGACCCCGCGAGCTACCGAGGGAAAGTAACTGATGAGACGCACTGAAAAGAAGTGGTAGAACTGCTTTTCTCCACCAAGGAAATATCCAAAGATTGTGACGAGGAAGAGGCAGAATGGAACAATAGCCATCATAGAAAAATAAGACAGGGAGCCCGCCAGCATCATCCCGCCATCTCTAAAGAAGTCGAAGAAGCTTTTGATAATTATTCTTATATAACGCATCATGGCATTTGAGATCGGCCTTTCACAAAAAGCCTAATGGGAGTTCCACTGAAAGAGAACTGCTCCCTGAGACTCCTTTCGATGAACCTCACATGAGCCTCTTTCAGTCCCTCCGGGTAGTTTACAAATATAACGAACTCAGGGGGCTCTATCCCCACCTGGGTAATGTAAAATACCTTCACAGCCTTTCCCTTGTGCACTGGTGGCGGGACCCGAGATAATGCACCCCGCAGGACCATGTTAAGTTCAGCAGTACTTATCCGTTTCCTCCTTTCGGAGATTACTCCGTCAATCAGAGGAAACACCTTGGTCACTCTCTTCCGATCGCGACCGGACACCGTGAGCAGAGGCGCATGGTTAAAGAACCAGAACTTGTTCCGGAACTCCTCCAAGTACCTTTTGTAGGCGACTTCAGGCTCTTTCACCAAATCCCACTTGTTGAGGAGAAATACCGCTCCCTTTCCGTAATGGCCTACCGTTCCGGCCACCCTAAGATCCTGCTCCACAATGCCTTCTGGCGAGTCCAGGACTATCATGGCGACGTCACAGCGCTCGACACTCCTGACCGCTCTCACCATCGCATACCGCTCAATGGAATAGCCGAGCTTGCCCTTTTTCCGTATGCCCGCAGTATCAATCAGAAGGTATTTCTTACCATGGTAAGCGCAGGGAGAGTCTATGGAGTCCCTGGTAGTTCCGGGGACAGGGCTAACGATCATCCTTTTCTTCCCAAGTAATGTGTTCACGAGCGTGGATTTCCCGACGTTTGGCCTTCCTACGACCGCAACGCTTGGATAGTCGATCTGGCTGCCTTCTACTGAAGACGGTGGAAGGAGGGAGATGAGCCTGTCCATGAATTCTTCAAACTCGTACCCGGTTGCCGCTGAGACGGGCGACAACGTGTCAGCACCGAGGCGATAAAAATCGTAGAGCCTGTCTTCCCGCGTCGGTGCGTCGATCTTGTTCACCGCCCACAGCACCTTCTTCCCAGAGGCCCTGAGCAGTCTTGCAAGTTCGATGTCGTTCGGGTTCAGTCCTTCTTTGCCATCCATAAGATGTATGATTATATCTGCCTCCTCGATAGCAAATATCGCCTGTTCTTTTGCCTGATGAAAAATGTCTTCTGCAGGCTCAGGGTAAAAGCCGCCGGTGTCCACAACAATAAAGGATCTTTCCCGCCATATAACCTCCATATAGTTCCTGTCCCTGGTGACGCCAGGAAAGCTCTCGACAATTGCACGTTCTGATCCTACCATCCTGTTGAAGAGAGTCGATTTCCCTACGTTCGGTCTGCCGACTATTACTACAAGAGGTTTTGCCATGGGTATTAGACTAATACAATTGAAAGCGGATTGCAAAAACGTGCAGGTGACTGATGGTCTCCCTACTCTCTGACCTCGAAGATAAAATCGATCTCAAGAGGTGAATTGAGGGGAAGCACGGAAACTCCCACCGCGATCCTAGTATGACGACCCTGATCGCCGAATATATCGCGGAGCAGCTCTGACGCGGCATTCAATACCTTAGGCTGGTCGGTAAAATCGGGTGCCGAGGCTACATAACCATTTAACTTGACGCATCTTGCCACTCTGTCAAGACTTCCAAGCACCGCTCTAACGTTGCTCAGGGCGTTCATTACTGTTTGCTTCGCGTCCTCCTGCGCGTCGCTAACCTGGACGGACTCGCCGAGCTTTCCGGTGCGGACGAGTTTACCATCACGGAGAGGGAGCTGTCCGCTGAGAAAAAGGAGGTTCCCTGTCTGTACGCATGGGACATATGCGCCGAGCGCGGCCGGAGCTACAGGAAGATCGATCCCCAGCTCTTTCAGTCTCTGCTCAGGAGATATTATGCTCATATCAATATAACAGAATTATACCTGTCCGGCAGAACTGGTTCAAGCAGTCTCTAACTTTCATAACAGCGATTTAGCGTATAGGTTTATTAGCATGGAATGTGAGGCGATTTCTGTTGTCTCTAGTCAGATCACCGCACCTGTCCTCTGGGATCCAGCAGTTGAACCAGTGTGTTATCTTTACTTTAAAATCCAGCCGTATATGGTTTCCCTCCTTGCCCATCCATTCTCTCTTCCTCTTTATCACATGGTGGACGCTTTCCCAGGCAAGGTACGAAATAGATTCGTCAGTTTCTTCCCGAGTTGTCTTGTCGACTTTTAACCTGGTTACAACGATGTTAATGCCTATATTATGTCTACGACAATCTTCTTCTAATGTATGAACCACCACGTTTTTTCAGAATCGTTCTATTTCCCTGTTCTTGTTTCCAGGTATTGATTCCACGACGTGATGACAAGCGGTGAAGACGGCGAGTGCGTTTAGTACTAAGATCACCATGCTCGCGTTATTCTCATCAGCTACGACCATTGTTTTCTCTGACAAAACGGGGGAATCCGATAGCACTTATGAGGCTTCCTCATCATCGAACCACGGACAACGCCAGACATTTCGAACTATATTTATGAGCCCTCGCAGATTAGTGTACCCCTGTCTCACTTCTTGACGGCCTTTTCCCTCATTGCAGC
>CAZNTS010000142.1:0-2621 GCA_964576045.1 uncultured Nitrospiraceae bacterium
GAGTGTTTGCTGGCGTTCCGGAAGGTCAAGCGCCCCTCCCGTCAGCAATTGCAGCCGACTCTGCAACCGGTCAAGGATGGCACTGGGTGACAGCAGCCTGGTCCTCGCAGCAGCTAACTCGATGGCCAGCGGTAATCCGTCGAGACGCAAACAGATGTCTCGGATCGCTGGCGTATTCTCTGGGGTCTCGGCGAAGTTCGGCCGCACGGCCGACGCGCGCTGCACGAACAACTGGACGGCTGAACTCTCCTCCAGAGGAGCCACCGGAAATTCCTGTTCTCCGTAGATGTGCAGGCAGGCCCGGCTGGTGACCATCACTTTTACGCTGGGACAGGCTGCCAGCACGTCCGCAACCAAGGTCCCGGCCGCGAGCACTTGTTCGAAGTTATCCAATACGAGCAAGAATGGATCTGAATCCTGCAGCCGCTCACGAATGAGTTCTGCGGTTGTGCGATTAGGCGCCTGTTCCAAGTTCAAAGCTTGGGCAACGGCCGTAGCAACCAACTCAGGACGGAGAATCGAGGCCAGCTCGACGAATTGAACCCCGCCCGGAAACTTCGGCGCAATCGCAGCAGCCACGGCGATGGCCAGCCTTGTTTTTCCCGCACCGCCAGGGCCGGTCATGCTCAAGAGGCGAGTATCGCGGTTCAGCAAGAGCTCTGATGCTTCGCGCATCTCGCGGTCGCGGCCAACCAGCGAAGTCCTGGGCGTGGGCAGGTCAACGGGCTTGCTAGCCAACGTCGAAGGGGATGATTCGTGACTCGATTCAACAGTCGCGCGTTCGCTTGCCGAAGGACCCGCAGCAAGTGATCGCGTGACCTCCGCCGCGAACAGGTATCCCCGCCGAGGGATCGTTCTTAGCAACTGTTGCTCACGGTCTTCGAGGGCGCGCCGCAATTCGACCGTGCATTGCACCAGTGAGTCATCTGTAACGAAGGTGTCCGGCCATATCGCCTGAATCAACTCCTGTTTTCCGATCAGGCGTCCTGGGTTCTCCACCAGGTATTTGAGCGCCTCGTAAACTTTGGGGCGAAGCTTGATCTCCTCCCCTTGCTTGAACACGGCTCCCCGCCCTACATCCAGCGTGAATTGACCGAAGTGATATGTGGACGCGCCTGTTTCCACGAAGGCTCCTGCGAGAACGAAGGCTTCCCCTTCTTGATTCTTTTGGTGTTCTTTTGGCGTTGTTTCGTTACATCGTCAACCCACGCTTGTTACTTTGACCCTGCCGATAGGGGTTCTGCCGTTGGCAGCGAGGTTTAAAGGTCAGGCACAACCCTAAAACGCTGCAGTGCGGATTTTAGCAAAGGAGCCATCGCTGCCGGGGTGCCCATAACCAATGAGGCATAAATTCCCATTGCCTCAAGGAGATATCGAGATGAGTGCAGCACAAGCCCCAGTTCTCAGGATGGATGAGTTAAGCGCTTTCATCGGCCAGTTTGTCGGCTGAAAAGAAAAATCAAAACAGGAGATGACTTATGAAAAACCTTCGAAATTTCGTGGTGCTGTTCACAATAGTTGCCGTGCTCGGTTGCGGAAGTTCGGCTTGGGCGCAGACTGCTAGCGTTGGCGACTTCGTCCTTCCTTTTGAGGTTCAGTGGAACGGCGCTACGCTGCCAGCCGGCCAATACCATTTCACTCTACATTCTAGCCAATTTGGTGGACTCCTCCTCATTCGTGACGGACAGCAAAATAACAAGATGTTGGCTCTGACGAGGGGGATAGGAACGAAGCCCGACCATAGCGCCCTGACGCTCGTGTGGTGCAAAGGGAAATGGCACGTCGCTTCGCTCGCTCTCGAACCCATGGGCGCAACGTTGGAGTTTTCGGTGCCGCCTCAGACCAAGGCAAAGCGCGAAATGGAAGCATCAATCCAAGTCATTCCTGTTCGGATTATCAAAGGCTGATGCCGTGGGCGGCGCTTCGGCTCTGGGGAGGTTCGTTGATGACGAGACGAACCTCCCGTCGGGATGCTGTCGAAGGATGCGGCCTGATCTGGCGCGAAGACCGGGACGAGTCAAGACTGATTTCGATGGTCTCCTACGTTAGGTGTCAATCTGATGCGGAGCAGAGACCATACTTGGCGTAACATCTCCATTTCACTCATTGACCCCAAGACGGGGGATTTTGAGCGCAAACGCCTCGACCACGATTTCCACTTTAATCGCGAAAAACCTCTGCCTGAACTCCGACCGACAGCTCATCGCAAAATGTGAGACGAAGCGATTACTTTTCTAGCACGAGATGTCCCGCCAGTCAGATCCCGGCGCTAATTCAACAAGAACAAAGTGAAGTCGGCGACAAAGATTCCCTACACTGATACTGATAAAGTCGGTTCACAAGGCGAGCGAGTCTTGGAAGTGAAAATTGTGCCTGTTTTGTGCCCGAAAGCGGGGCAATAGTGAGCAAGAAAGACCAATTTAAATGATGCGGCCTCCCGTATTCTCTTGCACTTGTTTGCCCTGCACAGCACCGCGTACCTGCCCGGTTTAGCCTACGAACCAGAAGGTCGGGAGTTCGAATCTCTCAGGGCGCGCCATGATTTCGAGCACCCAGGTACGGATCCCTTGCTGGGCTCGGGCTCTCGGCTGCGGGCTTCCGGCTTCGCATCCGCTCAGCCC
>CAZNTS010000143.1:0-3238 GCA_964576045.1 uncultured Nitrospiraceae bacterium
CCCGCTCTCATCCTTCTTCATTCTCAGTCCGAACATGTTCTGGTTGCCGAGGGCGATCCCGAATATAAACACGGCCATGAAACCTCTGGCGCCCAGGCCGACTGCGCCGAGATAAGCGCCTATAACGGTCATGAGCGTTACCAGCGGAGCGTACTCAGAAAAAAAACCGTATTTTTCGTGTGCGATGAGGAGAGTGGCGAGATACCCTGCGACAGCACCTGCCAGAATGCCGAGAACGGTTTCCTTCAGCAGGTCGGACAGGGATGTCTCCAGAGAAAATATCGAAGCTCCGGTCGCAACAGACAATATGGCAAAGGTGACAATGGAACCGGTAGCGTCATTAAAGGCCGATTCACTCATCATGGTCTGCGAAACCCTGTCTTTGACCCTCACCTGCCTGAAAATTGGAACGATGGTCGCCGGGTCTGTCGGCGCGATGGTCGCACCCAATAAAAGTGCAGTAATAAGCGGAACGCCAAAGACATAATGTGCGGTGATACCCGTAAGGGCCGTCATTACAAGAACACCCACAGTCGCGAAGAGTACGATTGTAATTGAGACTTCCCTAAGGACTTTCAAGCGTACCGCTGCGCCGCCGTCGAAGAGAATATAGCACGAGCCGAATATAAGGATGATCTGATTCAGAGCCGACTCGGCCTTGATATGGAGGAGTCCTGTCACCCCTGGCCCAAGCAGAACACCTACGATAAGGAAGAAGACGACGTCAGGAACTTTGACCTTTTGAGCGAGGAATACGGAGAGCGTGCCTGCGGCAAGAACAATGCCGAAGGAAAGGAGTACGTGTTGAGGTAATTCTAAAGCAAGAGAAGGTTCCATTTTCCTGCTCCGGGTTAATCCCCTATATTATAGAGTGTCCGGTAGAAAGCAGGGTATTTTCTTATCTGGACGATTTCAATAGGGGGAAATGCGAAGATACTGCCGTTTCCGATATAGTTCCCTCCTTTATCTACGGGCCTTGTTCAGGTTGAAGTCTGGATATGCGGAAACCGACACTTCGTTCTGGTCTAGACCCTCGAACTCCACTTCCTCGGATACCCGCAAAGGGATTATCTTGTCCAGCACCCTGAAGAAGACATACATCACGCCGAAAACAAGAACGAAGTTCACGATGACACCTATAACTTCGGCCACAAACTGTGATGAGCCTCCGTAAAGAAGCCCTCTGACCGGTCCAGGGACGTTGTTCAGGCCGTCTCCATAGGTGCCGTTGGCGAAAAGGCCGAGGGCTATAAGGCCCCAGGCACCGCACGTGCCGTGTACAGAAACCGCACCCACCGGATCATCCACCTTCAGTTTCCGTTCAACGAAAAAGACACTTGCACAACAAAGCACTCCTGCAACAAGCCCTATAATTACCGCTCCGGTGGGACTCACAAACGCACAGGCCGCTGAAATGGCGACGAGTCCCGCGAGCAGTCCATTCGCCGACAAGGAAAGATCCGGCTTGCGATAGAAGAACCACATATAGCACATGGCCGAGAACGCTGCGGCCACGGACGACAGCATGGTATTTACCACTATCACGACTATCCTGAAATCACCGGCTGTGAGAGTCGAACCGGAATTGAGCCCGAACCACCCGAAGAAAAGAATCAAACACCCGATGATAGCCATCGGAACATGATGTCCGGGCATCGCATTAGGAGTTCCGTCGGCTTTGAATTTCCCCATCCGTGGACCAAGGACTGTCGCGCCTGCAAGCGCAGAAACGCCCCCGACCATATGAATCACCGATGAGCCTGCAAAATCGATGACCCCATGGCCGAGACCGAAATTCTTGCCGAGCTGTGACAGCCATCCGCCGCCCCATACCCACTTTGCATATAACGGGTACGTGAACATGGCGATGAAGAACGAGTAAAGCACAAAAGATTTGAATGTCCACCGTTCAGCCATTGCCCCTGTCGGAATGGTTGCGGCGATGTTCATGTAAACCACCGAAGGAAAGAAGAGCATGATAATCGAGGCGTCATGGGCCGCGCCTGAAAGGAAAAATCCATTATTGTCGGTCTGAAGTGCATAGCCGCACATCCAGTAGCCGAGCACCCCGAAAACGAACACCATCATGTTCATTGCAATGGTATGGCCTGCATTCTTTGCCCTCGTAAAACCGGTCTCAACCATGGCAAAACCTGCTTGCATGAAAAAAACGAGGAAGGCGCAGAGCAGCGTCCAGACAACATTTAGGGCGATCCCGTTATTGCCTACCACATCTGCCAATTTCAAGGCAAGCGGCTCGTTTGTTGCCAGTTTCTTCATATCGTCTGGGGAAGTGGCGTTAGGCACTACCGGCTCTGAAACAGACAACCCCTGTTCAGCTCCGAGCGCCGACGCCACGGGAGCCAGGAATCCTGCGACCAACATCGCAAATATCAAGAAAACCCATACCTTTTTCATTGTTGTCTCCTTTTCCCTTTGTCCGGGTCATCTGCTCCTGTCCAGGACATGATGATTAAGGCACCAAGCATCTTACGACATTCTGCTCGGGGTAGGCGGTTACACTCTTTTGCCAAATTGGATAATCATCGCGCCGCAAATTATGAACATTAGTCCGACCCAAGTCGTCTTCGGTACGTTTTCCTGAAAAACGAATCGCCCGAACGATACGCTTATTACAGCAAAGACAGCGACATAGACTCCGAGTAAGTTTGCAAAGTCCCACTTCACGGTGTTGACGACCACCCCGTAAAAACCGAGCATAAGGCAGCCAACGGCGATAATAACTAGATTGCTTGCACGGAGTCCCATCCGAACGACGGCATCACCGCCAACCTCTAAAACTGCGGCAGTAAATAAAAAAAGTAAAGGGAATAATGTCATCTGCGAACCTCCCAGAAATGTAAAGTCGATCCGGTAGTTACCGTGCCTGATGAACTTACCTGGCCAACTATTAGCTATAACACGGCCTCTCCGCACTCGCCGGTGCTTATCTGTATTGCGTTTTCCATGGCATGGACGAATATCATCCCGTCTCCGATGTCCCCCGTAAATGCGGCTTCGCGAATGACCTTGACGATCCTGTCCACTTCTCCGTCTTTCACGATCATTTCTACTCTCGTTTTGGTTACTAAGTCCGCCTTGTAGGTCTTGCCCCGCGTGAAATATCGTATTACTTCCTGACTGCCGTGGTCTTCCATCTGTGAAATCATGGGTCTACGGTGGCCCGCTTCCTCCAGGGCTGCACAGACCTTCCCGATTCTGGTCGGTCTAATAATGG